>CANDCB010000031.1 GCA_947383065.1 uncultured Bacillota bacterium
GTCAATCTCACCAGCGCTATAGCCACCACGCCCACCACGTGAACTGGCATTGTCGTGAAATCCTGGTTTACCTGAACCATCGCCACCTGCTGCACCCCAGGTCTCTATTTTATATGTTCCTGTTTTTTCAACTTGGAAGGTCTGTTCAATTCCTTTATATTCAAACAGAAATTCTTCATTTGTATTAAGATTTGTAATTTTAGCAAACCCATTACCATAATTACCTATTACAGTTCCATTTCCAGTTTGGTTTGGCATAGTTTCATTACCGTTTTTTATAATAGTATTAGAAAATGCATATTCACTATCGCCATTATAATATGAATCTCTTTTAGTAACATCTTGTAATTTTTGGCTATAAGAAATAACTAATAAATCTCTTACTTCTATTTCGGTTATTGTATTATTATTTTCTATTTCTTCTAAATAGAATCCTAGTCGACCATTTGTTGGTGTAACAAAAAATGTAAATTCTTTCCAGTCTTTTGATAAGCCATCTAGTAAATTTTGATGATTACTGCCACCACCATAAGACAAGTACACTTTTTGCATATTTGATTCACTTGTATGACGAACAGAAAAGCTAACTTTTAATAAATCATTCTTAAATTCAGGCATATAATATGAGTAATTCGCATAACCATTTTTACTTGCAAACTTCATAATTCTATTAGCCACATCATTTGTTAAGGAATCTAGATTTGAATCTCCTTCTTTTTTCCATTTATTTAAATTAGAAATATTAAAAATGTTATCGCTTGTTATCTGACTCAATAAAGAGTCTAAAATTATTTTTCCTTGTAAACCTACTGTTGTTTCCAAATCAAATTCACTTAAAACTTTATTTCCTTCAAAAGTCAAGTTATTATAGCCTATATTATATTCTTCTGCAGTAAATTTAAAATTATATTTAATATCTTTTTCAAGCTTACTTAGTTGAATTCTTTCATAATCACCATTAATTGATAATTCTTTATACAAAATTAAAGTTCCTTTATCATTTCTTACTTCTAATAAAACTCTTGTACTTTGTATTGCCCCATCTTTATCTTCTATTTTAACATCAAAATCAATCATATTTTCTGTAGTAAAAGAATTGATTATTTTAACTTCAGCATCTTTTTTGGGCGTTTTAAATTGTTTTAAATTAGATAGTGCTACGAGTTCATTTTCAATATCACCTTGTTTGATAATTGTAAATGTTTCAACGGTATATTCAGTCATTGATTTTAAAGAATCTATTTCGACTAAAGCTGCATTTCCAGTTTGTAATAATCCAATCTTTTCACCTTCAACTACAACTCTATTTACAATCTCGTCTTTACCTTTTTCTTTAACAATAATTACTACCTGATATAGTAATTCTAATAAACGCGAATCTGTTGTACGAGGGTTTATCGTTGCTTCATATCTTGCTACATTTTGTTTAATTTCAATTTCTTTGAATGTCAGTCTTACGAAACCTAAAGCTGAAAGAGGCGTAGTGCTTATCTTGGTGTCTTTTAATAGTTGATTTAATTGATTACCATTTCCATCTTCTAAATCATAATCTCCTAATATTAGCACACGATAAACTTGTCCTGCTGGTAAATTTTTACCTTCGATTAATAAGTCATCTTTAACCATACCTTCTTGAACAAGAATTTGATCCATATTATATATTTCAAAACGTAAACGATTTAACTTTACATCGTCTGGATTATCAATATTTAATTTCGCTGTAAATTTTGTAATATCAGTTTTTATAACTTCCAAATTTATTTTAGGCATTGCTTTGGATGTTCTAGCGGTAAAACTATTATTATTGACACTAAGCTTATTTTCAGCAACATCATAAATTTCAATTATTCCTTTATGAATTTTATTAGAATCAAGTAGTTCTGGCGTTGAATAATCAATTTTCTCTTTAGCTTTGACTTCATTTATTTGTGATACTGAAAAGTTAAATTCCTGATCATCAAATTTTACTACTATTTTTTTTAGTCCTTTAAATACATCACTTGATGCATCATTTTGGAAAGAAAAGCCTTCTAACATAACTTTTTTAGAAAAGACTTTATCGATTTTATATTCTAAATCAATATCTTCTAGACCTGAAATATCTTTAGTTCTAAATTTGTCTTCATAAATTGTTCTTTTCATTTTTCGGCCTTGAGAATTTCGGTATGTATAAGTAACTATTAACTCAAATTCGGTATCAGGAAGTAAACCTGTAATATCGATTTTTCCTGAAGTTGAAAATGTCTTTCTTAAATATGTTTGGTTTTTATACTTTATTTCAAAAGTTGGAGATTTAACAATTCTTTCGCCTGGGTCATCTATTGTTAAAGTTCCACTCATAGAATATATACCAGCTTCTAAATTAGAAAAAGTAACATTAACTGTTTTTACAGAATTATTATTATTTTCATTGTCATCATTATCTGAATTATTAGGCGGGTTAGAATTCCCTGGTTCTTCTTCAGTTGGATCATCTGGAGCTGGTTCTTCAGGACCTTCTATTGGTCTTTCGACTTCATTTAATTCGCCCTTTAAGCCTAAGAAAATCAATAAATCTTTATATGATAGTTCTTTGTCACCTATGATAATTTTTGTATCGTCATCAACACCAGTGATAGATTTTCTTATAAGTTTATCTTCTTCTTTTTGGTAATATCTAATTTTATTTTCTTGAAATGAAAGGATACTATAAACAGGGATAGTAAATTCTTGAGTATTTGTTTTAATCTCTAAAGATATATTATTCATATATAATGATTCTTTAAAAGACATAAACCAATAATTTTCTTCGTCAGCTTTTTCATAATCTGTACCATTATATAAATTAGTAGAAGCTATAAATAAATTATTATAGCTTTCTGTTTGCTCAAATTCTTTTGTAATTAATTGATTTTCACTAGAATAATTCCATATTCTAGAACCATCTTTAGCATATACAGGATATTCTAAGTTAACTGCTATTTTTTTGTTTTCACCAATAAATAATTTATTTCTCTGGCGGTATATAGATGAAAACTCGGTAACATTAACTAAAGAAATATTTTTTTCTTCGTCATCATCTTCCTGTAATAAATCTTTAGCAAGATTAGATGAGGAAACAACATACCCTTCTAATTCTATTACTCCTACCCTCTGAAACCTCATGAAAGCAAAGTAAAAAACTATTACTAAAAATACAAACATTATAGCTAAAACTTTTTTCATGATATCACTTCCATTTTTACTTTAAATTATCTAAATATTCTAAATTTTTCAATAATAATCTTGATTTTTCTCCATAAATTACAGCATCTATACTTAAGTTTATATTATACCCGTCACCTACTGCTAAAACGTCACCTGTGACATTTTCAACGACATCAGCAATATCCATTTCATAATTGTAATAAATTACTTCCTGGTTAAAGTTTACAATAACATAAGAATAAGGTGAGAGAGAAATTTCACGGTCCATAAATTTAATTGTAATTCCGTCTGGGAAAAAGTACATATCATTTCCATCAAATAGAAAAGCATTAAATAATTGGTATTCTAAATTTGAATTTTTAAGAAATGAGACCATTTCAGTTCCATCTAATTCAGTAAAATAAGGGATTTTTTTCTGAAGGGAATTGGCGAGAGGAAAAATTACAGACATTTGTTGAGGAAATAATACTTTTTTTTCATCTTGATAATAAAATGGTGTTGAATCGAGTTCTACTGTCTCATCATTTATTTTTAACTCAGTTATCTCTTTTTCATTACTAATAGTTAAAGTGGTATTATAATCGCGACGTATTTCTCTAAAATATTGATATAAATTAGCATCTTTAACTGTATAATTTTCTAGTTCTTCTTTAACATTTTTCATTAATAAAAGAACGATAATAAATATTACAATGACACATAGTACAATAAAAATTGGTATCATATGTTCTTTAACAAATTTTCCGATTTTATAAAAAAATTCCTTCATACAACTTTTTTCCTCTCTATTTTTTTCTTTACGTATTTATTTTTCTTTAATAAATATTCTATATCTTTTATATATAAATAACTACCATAGATTATTATAAAAATCATTAATAAAACGACAATTAAAATGACATACCATAAAATATCAATTGTTATTAAATATTCTATAAAAATCATTTTGGTGTATAAAGCAATATAAATTATTATTGTATTTATAATATCGGTGAAAATATTTAAATATCGCCGATTTAACAAATTAAAACTTATACTAGAAAATAATAATATATAAAAATATATATCTTGATAAATTCTTTCAAAATTGTTAGCAAACAAACACCATAAGAAGAAGACATAATGAACAGTAGTTATTGATAAAGATAATATCTCTTTGTTTCCTAAACCTAGAAATAAACCATAAATTTTTATTTTCTTACCGTAAGGGTTAAAATTTTTTAAGACAAAATGGAACAAAATTACCAATACTAGTAAAATTATAAAAAAATATAAGAAAAAATAAAATAATTTAGTAATATTATAAATAATTTGCTCCATAAACATTATCCTTTATATATATTTATACTTCTTTTATAATCAATTGAAATTCATTATTGTTATTAATGTAATAAGCTATTATATTTTCTTTTTTGAATGTTTTTTCTATAGTTTCAATTTCTATTGATCCTTCAATTTGCCCAATTATTGGCAAATAATCTTTCATAATCAAGAGATTGTAATCTTTACTTTTTATCCTTATAGCTTTTACGTTGTCAATTATTTCTAATCCATTAGAAATTGTTAAAATTTTAACTAATATACTATCCTTCATATTTACCTATATATAAGAATCTGTCTTCATCTATACTATCATAAGTTCCATTTAGGATATTTTCAACATCAACCAAAACATCTTCAATCTTAACAAATTTTCCTGGAATATTAGTATAATTTTGAGCTACAAACATTGGCTGGGTAAAGTAATTACGTAGTTTTCTCGAACGAAAAAATATATTTTTATCATCATTTGATAGTTCATCAATGCCGAGTACTGCTATTATTTCTTCTAATTCGTCGTATCTAGTTAAATATTTTAAAACTTCTTCTACTAAATGATAGTGTTTTTGTCCAACTTTTTCAGGATCAATTAATTTACTTGTTGAGCGATGAACATTAACAGCTGGGTAAAGACCACTTTCGGCTACTTTACGATCTAATACAATTTGGCCATCCATATGAGTTACTATGCTTTGAACAGCTTCATCTGTATAATCATCTGCTGGAATATAAATTGCTTGAAAGGAAGTTATCGATCTATTTTCACAAGAGTTAATTCGTTCTTCTACTAAACTTATATCTGAAATCATTGTTGTTGGATAACCATTTTCAACAGGAACTCTATTAAGTTCAGTAGAAATTTCTGATTTGGCTTGAACAAAACGGTAGATATTATCAATAAATAGTAAAACATCTTGTTTTTGTTCATCTCTTAAGTATTCAGCTAATGTTAAACCACTATAAACAGCTTTTGATCTAGATACAGGATTATCTCCCATTTGACCGAAAACAATTGAAATTTTATCTAAAAGATTTGAGGATTTCATTTCATCATATAATTCTTTACCTTCTCTTGATCTTTCTCCAATGCCAACAAACACAGCGTTAGAAGATAAACTACGATAAACGTTGTTAATTAGTTCTTTTATTAAAACTGTTTTACCTACTCCTGCACCACCTAAAAGACCCATTTTAAAACCTCGAGCGATTGGGGAAAAGAAATCGATTACTTTAATTCCTGTCCAAAGAATACTTGAGTTTACAGAAATTTCTGATAGAGATAGATTGTTTTGGTATATATTTTTTCTTTTAGGATTTGGAATACTTAATCCATCTATTAAATCTCCATAAGAATTAAAAACTTTTCCTAAAATTTCTTTAGAATATTCTATTTCAAGTCCATGGTCCATTAAGAAAACATCTAAACCTTTTTTTAAGCCTATAACACTATGGAAAGGGATTGTTGTTGCAATATGATTATTTATTTCAACAACTTCTAATTTTAATATTTTATCATTAAATTGAACATATAAAACATCACCAATTTTTAGAGTATTTTCAGAACTTATATATACTTTTACATTAATATCAGAAATTGATATAATTTTACCAATATTCATTTCTACTCACCCATCTTTCTATAATTGCTAATTTGCTTTTTAAAATCTTGATATTTTCTTTCTTTTCTTTCAACTTTAGCTTTTTCTTCATTTCGAGCATCAATTTTTTTTAAGGATTCACGAGTTATTTTCTCACGCATAACATTTTCACTAGCCCAACTATTAGTTTCGATAATTTTTAATTGATAACATAAATAAAGGATTATTAATTCAGTTAGCAATTCATTAATATCTGTTTCTATAACATAATCTAATTCTAAATCAAGGGTGGCATCGCCTGTAATTTCAACTGGAAATATACGTTTTTTTTCTAATCGAATGTCATTGACACTATAGTAGTGATTATAAATACAATAAATTTCAAATAATTTTTTTTGTTCAACTAATGGTTTTATTATTTCTTCAATCTTGCCAAAATTTTGATAGAATTCGTCTTTTGTAATATTTAAAACTACATTTTCATCTTTTGAAGCAATTTTACTACCAATCATAATTTTAGAAAAATTTTTATCATCATTAGCCATCCTATTAACTGAGCTATTAAAACTACCACAGAAACCTAAATCGTTACCAACATAAAAGTTTAATGTTACCCCGTCTTTATTTTCTTTTAATATTTTTTGATCTAAATTAAGATTTTTATTATAAAGAATTTTGGCAATCATATTAGTCAATTCTGTTTCAACAGTAAAATATTTTTCAGCTTTTCGCTTAGATTTATCAACTCTAAGCAGAGAATGGAAATTCATAATTTTAACGATATTTTCTACGTTAGCCATTGTTACTTGTACCTAAGAATTCAAATTTCTTTTTGATTTCTTCTTCACTGTTAGGGGTATATTTAGGTTGAATTAATTGATCAAGAATTCTTTTTCCTTCAAAGATTTTCAACTGAAGTTCTTGACTCATTTCATCGATATTGGCTAATTCATAAACTTCTCTAGTATCAAGGTAACTTAATAATTTACGGCGAACCATAGCTCCAAGGCTTTTCATATCAGATGTTTGAACTGCTCCACCTAATCTTGAAACTGATAAGCCATAGTTAATGGCTGGCTTTTCGCCTTTTTGAAAGTTTTTACTTGATAAAACAATTTGCCCATCAGTAATTGAGATGACGTTTGTAGATATGTAATCTGTGATATCTCCGCCTTTTGTTTCCACAACAGGTAATATAGTTATACTTGCACCGTTTTTATATTGGCAACCTTTTTCTAATAATCGAGCATGTAAATAGAAAATATCAGAAGGATATGCATCACGTCCAGGGCTTTTACCAGAAATAAGTCCAATTTCTCTATAAGCATCGGCATGGCGTTTTAAATCGTCTAAAACAACTAAAACATCAAATCTTTTTAACATGTATCTTTTAGCAACAGATAGAGCATAAAACGGAGTTAAAGCTATTACTGGTACTAAGTCATCATTAAATGCTGTAATTATGATTGTATAGCTCATAGCATTTTTGCTTAATAAATCATAATAAATTTCTTTAACTTCTTTTTTTGTTTTACCAATAGCACAATAAATACATATGACATTTTTACCACGTTGGTTAACTATAGTATCTAAGCATATTTGAGTTTTACCAGTCTTTTTATCACCAATAATAAGCTGTCTTTGCCCACGACCAATAGGATAAATCAAATCAATTCCAGCTATGCCAGTTAATAAAGGACGATTTACTGCTGTTCTATCCATAATAGGAATATTTTCTTCTTCAATTCTTATTTTTTCTTGATTTAAAAACTTTTTACCAGTTAATTCGTCTTCGCCAAATAAATTAATGATTCTTCCGACTGCATCTTCAGAAAAATATCCAGTATATTCTTCATTTGTTTGATAAACTAGGTCTCCAATAACAGGTTCTTCTTTTTTATCAAGAATGGCTATAAATATACTGTTAGTATCAATTTTGGTAACATAACCGATTGCCTTATTAGCAATATTTATTTTTTCATAAAATGAAACATCTTCTAAACCGACAACTTCAATAATAAATTCTTTCATGTTGACGATTTTGCCAACGCCAAAGTTATTTTGATTATTGGCAATTTGAGTTATTTTTTCAGCATATACGGGAGCGATAGGTGATTTATCATTATTTATGTTTGTTGTGGCAGGCTTATCTTGGACAGGAAGATCGGAAGAGCGTCGTGTAGGGAAAGAGTGTGACGTCTTGGGGTGG
>CANDCB010000032.1 GCA_947383065.1 uncultured Bacillota bacterium
TCTCTTACTGATATAATATTATTTTTTTCAATAATTACCTCTATATCATCACAATATCCTGCCAAAGCCTCATCAACAGCATTATCTACTATTTCCCAAACCAAATGATGAAGACCTCTTTCACTTGTTGTCCCAATATACATTCCAGGTCTTTTTCTTACTGCTTCTAAACCTTCTAATACTTGAATATCACTATCACTATATTCCTCTTTCATCTTAATTCCTCCCTTACTAAACCATCAGACACATAAAACAACTTACTATTTTTTAATACTTCATCATTTATTTTATCAATCTCTGTTGTTGTAATAAATGTCTGTATATCTTCATTAATTAAACTCAGAATATTATTAATTTTAAACTTATCTAATTCACTAAACAAATCATCTAACACCAAAATTGGGTAATCTCCCCTTATTTGTTTAAAAATCTCTAATTCAGTTAATTTAATAGCTATAATAGCATTTTTTTGTTGACCTTGTGAGCCATATTCCTTAATATTTCTTCCTAATAACTTAATTCTAAGATCATCATGATGAACTCCAAAAGATGTCTTACCTAATATAATATCTTTATTTAGATTTTCTTTATATTTAGCCAAAACATTCTCTTTTACGAAATTTTTATAATCAGATACATATTCCAACTTCAAATCATCAATTCCACAAATACTATTATAAAAAAATCCAATACTCTCATTTAATAAATCAATATATTTTTTCCTAGATATATAAATTTTTTCACCATATTCAATTAACTTATTAGTTAAAATTTCCAAATATTCACTTGAAGAATTAGCATTAATATTAGTTGTTTTTAAATACATATTCCTTTGTTTCAATAATTTATTATACATATTTAAATTTTTTAAATAAATATTATTAATTTGAGAAATTATCAAATCTATAGCTTTTCTTCTAACACTTGGCGAATCTTTTATAAACCTAAGATCATCAGGATTAAAAAGTACTACATTAATTTTTGATATATAATCACTCAATTTATCTACTTTAGTATTATTTATCTTGGCTTTCTTTCCACCATCTTTAAATATTAATTTATATTTATTTTCATATCTATCTAAAGTACTACCTTCAATGCGTGCAACATCTTTATCATCCATAATTAAAACTTTATCCAAAGTTCCTCTAAAAGATTTAGTTAAAGCAAGTACATAGATACTTTCAATCAAATTAGTCTTTCCACTTCCATTATTTCCATAAATAATATTACATGTTGAGGAAAAATCCAATTCAACCTTTTCATAATTTCTAAAATTTAACAATTTCAAATGATGTATTTTCATTTTTTAGCCTCTTTTATGCCTGTAGATAAAAAAAAGTATTTTTTGAGTACTCCTATACCTCTTAACCATTATAACACAAAAAAGCCACTTTAGAGTAGCTTTTTCTTTATTTTTTACGAATTTTTCGTTGTTGCAAAGTATCTTTTAATCTAGAACATCTATATAACTGATTATGTATAACAGCTGTTGATACATCAACCAATATTTTTTTCCCATTTCTTAGTTCTAAAATTGTTTTATCTTTAAACTTATCTGGTTTAAAAACATGAGAATAAGCAATCCATGAACATTGATGACTCTTAGGTGATAAAGTTGGGAAAAAAATCAAATCAAAAGATTCTTCAATAATTACTGGTACCTTATGTGTAAATCCCATTAATTTTGAAGTACCAACTTGACGACCTTCTAATGAACTTCCAAAATATTCACAACTATCTTCCATAATCTTTAAAGTTGATTTATCTACAACAAATGAATCATTAACTTCATAGACTATAGTATGCTTTTCATCTTTTGGAACTAATGCAACAGTATCTTCATTAATTTCATATGAATCCATAACCTAAACCTCCCTCTTTCCAAAATTTACCAATCTTATACATCACCAACTTGTCGAAAAAAGCAACATTATGTCGATTATCTTAAATTTTTGAAACTTTTTATTATTTTTTGTCAAAAAAAAGATATTTAGCAATAACTAAATACCCTATTTATTAATTTTAATATGTTTTAATTGGTAATATTAATTGAATTAAAGATTCATCAGTCATTGATTTAATAACAATCGGTTTAACTTCTCCATTTAAAAGAATTAATATTTCCTCATCCTTCATTGTTTTTAAAGCATCTAACATATATTTAGCACTAAACGAAATATCAATATTAGCATCTTCTTTTGTCTCTATTTCCAATTTTTCTTCCCCTTTACCAAATTCAGAAGCAAAAGAATTTATAATCATTTGACTATTCTTTATTCGCATTTTAACAATATTTTTATCTTTACTTTGCGTAAGTAATGCAGCTCTATCGATTGCACTATAATAATCACTTAACCTAGTATTAACAATAATAGCAAAATCACTAGGAATCAAATTACTTGTATTAGGATAAGTTCCAGACAATAAATTACTTTGGAAAATAATATTTTTATATTTAAATAAAACTTTATTAGTAAATACATGCATTAAAACATCTTCATCTTCTTGAATAATTTTATCTAATTCCATAATATTTTTACCTGGAATTACAATATTAATATCTTCTTCAGATGGTACATCTAATTTAATATTCTTTTTAGCCAATCTATAAGAATCAGTTGCAATACATTCTAATACATCTCCAACTATTTTAAAATTTAATCCTGTAAGTAAAGGTCTTAATTCTTGTGTTGATATTGCAAATGCTGTTTGAGATATTATACTTTTAAATACATTTCCTTTTATTGTTATTGGATTTTGTGTTTCTTCTAATTTTAAAGTAGGATATTCCTTAGAATCTAAACAATTTAAATCATATTGACTATTATCTGAATATATTTTAATTTTTAATCCATCTAATAACTCAAAATTAATTAAATCTCCTGGCATTTTTCTTATAATATCTAATATATATTTACTTTGAATAATTATAGAACCTTCATTTTCTATTTTTGTAATTGCTTTCTTTTCAATAAAAGCTCTAATTGTTAACTCACTATCACTAGCTGTTAAAAATAAACCTTCATCATTTAATTCAAACTTAACTCCATTAAGTATCGGAATAATATTTTTTGTTGATATAGCTTTAACAACATTTGATAAGTTTTCTAATAAAATATTTTTATCGATTGTAAATTTCATTTATTTTCCTTCTTTCTTTTATTATTTTTAAATATTTATTATTATTATAATGTTTATAATGTTGATAAATCATCTTTTATCAACAAATATCTTATAAAATGAAGTATTTTTTATTGTTGATAATTATTAATTTAATAACAATTTATAAACATTTTTATAATTTAGATTTTATTTCATTAATGATTTCTTTTAATTGACTATTATTTTTTAAATCTTTTTCTATTTTATCAACTGCATGAATAACAGTTGAATGATCTCTCCCGCCAAATTCTAGACCAATACGTGGAAAGGATTCATCAGTTAACATTCTACTTAAATACATCGCTACCATTCGCGGATAAGCTATATTAGCACTTCTTCTTTTTCCTTTAAGAACCTCAACAGTTAATTTATAATAATCAGCAACAGCTTTTTGAATACTAACAATATCATTAGAAACATATGGATTTTTAGTTATATAATCTTTCAAAGCTTCATTAGCAAATTCTAAATCAATTTTTTGAGGGACATACATAGCAGTATAAGCTACTAATCGATTTATAGATCCTTCCAAACTTCTAACATCAGTATCAAAATTATTGGCAATAAACTCAATAGCTTCTTCCGTCATTTTATCTTCTAATGTTGATATACGTTTTATTTTATCTTTTATTATTCTACATCTTAAATCAAAATCAGGTGGATAAATATCAACTGGAAGTCCCATAGCAAAACGGCTTCTTAATCGATCTTCAATTAATTTTAAATCTTCTGGACTACTATCAGAACTGATAATTATCTGTTTTTTTCTTGAATGTAAATCATTAAAAGTGTGGAAAAATTCTTCTTGTGTTTTTTCAGCTCCAACTAAATATTGAATATCATCAATGATTAATACATCTATATTTCTATATTTATTTTTAAATTCTGTTGCATAATCAATTGAATTATTAGCAGTTTTAGCAATACCTGTATAATCATTTCTAAAATCAGCACTTGTCGTATATAAAACTTTTAAATTACTATTTTCTGTTATATAATTTCCAATTGCATGCATTAAATGTGTTTTACCAAGTCCACTTTTTCCATATATAAATAAAGGATTATAACCATCACCTGGTTTCTGTGCCACTGCATAAGCTGCAGTTCTTGCAAATTTATTGGTTGCTCCTACTATAAAATTATCAAAATTTAAAGATTTATCCAGATTTGTTTCAAAAATAGCTTCCTTATTATTGTTTATAACTTCCTTATTATTCACAACTTCTTCTAATAAAAGATTATCTGGTGTTTCAATTTCTTCTTTTAATAAACATTCAATTTCTCTTTCTTTTCCTGTAACTTTTATAAAACTTTCATTTATTAAATCATAATAGTTTGATAATAACCATTTTTTATGCAAAGGCATTGGTACTTGTAATATTATTTTTTTCTCATCTAGTTCATATAGTTCTGTCACTTTAAACCAAGTTCCAAAAGATACTGGATTAAGTTCTTTTTCAATTATATCAAGAACTTGTCCCCAAATATCATCAGATTTCAACACCATCACCCCGCTTCGACCAATCTGTACAAATATTTTAACTCAAGCTGTGGAAAAATAAAAGCTATATTTTCATATTTAAATATTATAAACATCATTTCCACAATTTTATAAACAACATATTTCAAAAAAAATCGATAATCAATTAATTTATTAACACTATCAACAAATTTTAAATAAACATGTTAAAAAAGTTATCAACATATCAACAGGTAAATTGTGAATAAATAATATTTTGTCGAAAAATGTCTTAATACAAAGTATTTCTTGACTTTTTTTAAATACTAATATTATAATAAGGAAGCTTATTTAGATGTGGAGGTGTATCATATGAAAAGAACTTATCAACCAAATAATAGAAAAAGAGCAAAGAAGCATGGTTTTTTTGCTAGAAAAGAAAGTAATATCTTAAATTCAAGAAGAAAAAAAGGTCGTAAAAAAATTGTTGTAAAATAAGCCACTATATTTAGTGGCTTTTTATGTATTAAAAAGGGTGTGTATAAATGAAAAGAAAAGAAACTATAAAAAATAAAAAGCTTTTTAATCATATTATAAAAAATGGCGATTTCAAAAAAAATAACTATTATGTCATATATAAAACAGAATCTGAAAACGAAAATATTAATTATGGTATAGCAATCAGTAAAAAGGTTGGTAATGCGGTAATTAGAAATAAATTAAAAAGACAAACAAGAGCAATTATAGATTCTCATAGAAATTTATTTAAAAATAATCATAATTATATTATAATGATAAGAAAGAGCTGTGCTAATATTGAATATAAAATATTAGAATCCTCTATAATTGATTTATTAGAAAATTAAAGGTGATAAAGTGAAAAAAAATAAAATACTTATAGTTTTATTATTATTAATGTTTTGTACAGGGTGCACTAAAACATTAAAAGACGGCAAAGAAGTTGTTACTAATCCAGAAACAGGACAAACTTTGACATCTAATATTTTATGTCAGCCTAGTGAAGAAAAATTATACGAAAAATATAAAGAATATGATGAATCTTTAACTGTTAGTTTAGACGATTTACCTAAATGCTCAGATTTTACACCAAATAAATTAAAATATAATGGCTTATGGGAATCTATATTTATCAAACCATTATCTTATATAATTTTAAAATTAGGTTATTTAGTCAAAAATATGGGTATTTCCGTAATGATTATTGGCTTATTAATAAGATTAATAATGATGCCTATCCAAATGAAAACAGTTAAACAATCAGAAAATATGAAAAAACTTCAACCAGAAATGGCTCGTATTGAAAAAAAATATAAAGACAAAACAGATAATGAATCACTGATGGCAAAAAGTCAAGAAACAATGTTGCTTTATAAAAAATATCAAATTAATCCAGTTAGTGGTTGCTTACTTGCTTTTATCCAACTCCCATTATTCTTCGCATTTTTAGAAGCTATTAATAGAACACCAGCTATTTTTGAAGGAACTTTCTTAACAATGAATCTCGGAATGACTCCAACAACTGGTATTGCTAGCCATAATTATATATATATAATATTAATAGTATTAATTATTTTAACTACATTTTTATCATTTAAGATATCAATGTCCAGTCAAGCAGGCGGGACAGAAATGCAAGAGCAAATGAAATTTATGTTTATATTCATGATTGCTATGGTCGCATTTGCATCTCTAAGTTTACCAACAGCTTTAGCTTTATATTGGATCGTTACAAATGGTTTTGCAGTTATACAAAATATTATAATAAAAAAAGTTATGGGAAAGAGGAAAAATAATGAAGTATGAAGTATTTGAAGGAAAAACTATTGAAGAAGCTTTAAATAAAGCTTATGAGAGTTTAAACGTCGATGAAAAAGAGATTTTTTATAAAGAAGAAGAAGTAAAAGGGAAACTATTTAAAGCTTCTACATATAAAGTAAAAGTTATAAAAATAACAGATGTAGCCAACTTTATTAAAGAAAAATTAAGCGAATTATTAAAAAATATGAATATTGAATGTAAATTTGAAGCAAATGTCAGAGATGAACAAATTAATATCAAAATGTATTCTGATAAAAATAATATATTAATAGGCAAGAATGGTCAAACCTTAATGGCGATACAAACTATACTTCGTCAACTGGTCCATAATGAAATTGGTATATATCCTTACATTTTACTAGATGTTGAAAACTACAAAGAAAAAAAGATATCTAACTTAGAACGAAATGCTAAAAGAATTGCTAAAGAAGTTATCAAAACAAAAATAGATGTTAGTTTAGATAATATGAATTCTTATGAAAGAAGAATAGTACATAATGTTTTAACAAAATTTAAAAATATATCAACTGAAAGTGTTGGCGAAGAACCAAATAGACATATCGTAATTAGATATATTGAATCAAAAGAAGAAAATGAATAATCTTCTTTTTTTATGGTAGATAAATTTTACTCTTTTTAAAAAAATTATTTCCCGGGAAATAATTTGCTATAATATATTTATAAATATATTTCCCAAATAAAATAAATGTGCTATAATACGAGCTAAAAAGGAGTTGAGCTACATGAATGATACTATATGCGCTATTGCAACTAGCCAAGGAATTGGTGCAATAGCTATAATTAGAATAAGTGGCGAAGAAGCCATCAATATTGTTAATAAGATATTTGAAGGAAAAGATTTAACTAAAGTAAAATCTCACACTATTAATTATGGCCATATTAAAGATAATAAAGGTAATATAATTGATGAAGTTTTAGTATCAATAATGCACGCTCCAAAAACTTTTACAACTGAAGATGTAGTTGAAATTAATACTCATGGTGGCATAGCTCCTACGAATAAAGTACTCGAATTACTATTGAATAATGGTTGTCGACTAGCAGAACCAGGAGAATTTACAAAAAGAGCATTTTTAGGTGGCCGAATAGATCTTATAGAAGCAGAAGCCGTTATGGACATGATAAACGCTAAAACCAATTCACAACGTGAATTAGCTATTAATCAAATATCAGGTAAAGTTTCAACATTAATAAATTCATTAAGAGATGAAATGATTCAAATTATATCAAATATAAACGTTAATATTGATTATCCTGAATATGACGATGTTGAGGTAATTACTAATAATATCCTTATACCTAAAATAAAAAATATAAAAAATCAAATATTAAAAATATTAAAAGAAAGTAAAAACGGACGTATTATAAAAGATGGAATTAAAACTTCAATAATTGGTCGTCCCAATGTCGGTAAAAGTAGTCTTTTAAATGCTTTATTAGAAGAAGATAAAGCCATAGTTACAGATATTGCTGGAACAACAAGAGATATAGTCGAAGGTCAAATTTCTATAAACGGTATTCTTTTAAATATAATAGACACCGCAGGAATTAGACAAACAGATGATATCATTGAAGCTATTGGCGTTGAAAAAAGTATAAAAATGATGGAAGAATCTGATTTAGTTTTATTTGTTCTTAATAATAATGAAGAATTATCAGATGATCTTAAAAATATCTTTAAAGAATTAAAAGATAAAAATTATATAGTAATAATAAATAAAACAGATTTGCCATCAAAAATAAATTTAAAAGATTTACCAGTAGATAAAAATAGAATTATCAAAATGAGTATAA
>CANDCB010000033.1 GCA_947383065.1 uncultured Bacillota bacterium
GACGATTTTATAAAAATTAAAAAAGTTCTTGAAAATAAAAAAGTTGTTGGTTGTTTAGTAACACATTTTCATCAAGACCATATTGAAGCCTTAGAAGAAACTTTAAGTACTTATAATCTTGATATTAATAAAGTAACAAGCTCTAAATTTAAGTTTGAGACTATTAATACCCCTGGTCATACATTTGATTCTCGTTCTTTTTACTTTCCTGACCATAAAATAATGTTTACTGGGGATTTTATTTTTAAAAATGCCATTGGTCGTATTGATTTAGGTGGCAATTTAAACGATATGAAAGACAGTCTTAAAATGATTATGAACTATAGTGATGATATCCCTTTATATCCCGGCCATGGACCAATAACATCTTTAAAAGCCGAAAAAGAAAATTTTAAATACTATCTTTAAAAAATAAAATAATCTCTAAACTGCTAGAGATTATTTTTTCTATCCCATTATATATCCTTTTTCAGAATAATCAATCTTTTCATCAAATTCTACATAATCAAGATAAATCATTAATATTAAATACCAGTGCCCATTTTGAGGGTCTCTAATAATTAAATGATCACGTCCTGCTTGTTCAATTGTTCCTTCAAATATTTTATCCTTCCATTCTTGCGCATCTGGAAAACTTACATAAGCTTTAACTTTCTTTCCTTTGTTATGTCTTAAAATATTTTCAATATAACTTTGTTGCATAGGAATATCTGATAACTGTCCTGCTTCATATCCTTCTTCAAAAGAATTATTTGAATTATTTTCTAACGTCGGAAAAGTTGGGTTTTGATAAAAATTTCCGTTCATAATTAAATTCACCTCTGTATCAATATATGCAAATAATAAAAAATATAGTATAATTTATACTAAGAATAAACTAGAGGTGAAGATATGAAATTTGACTATAAGAAATTAACTGATGAGGTATTATCCCAACATTTCTGGTCTCGTTTACTAGTAGTATGTATTAGTATTTTCATTCTAGCTATTAATTACAATTTATTTTTGCTTCATAATGATTTAGTTATTGGCGGTACAAGTGGTATGGCTACTATTCTAAACGCTTATGCAGGCATAGACCCAGCTACATTTATTTTTATCTTCAATATTATCTTTATAATTATTAGTTTTATCTTTTTAGGTTCTAAAAATACTGGATTAACAATAATCGGGTCAATTTTATACCCTTTATTTGTCTCATTAACTAGTGGCATATGTGAATACCTTGCCGAAAGACTAATTTTTGATAATTTTATTTTAATTGTTATTATAAGTGGTTTTTTATTTGGTATATCAAATGGTTTTATTTATAAAACTGGTTTTTCTACTGGTGGAGCAGATATTTTAATCCAAATACTTAATAAATATCTTAAGATTCCTACAGGAACAGCATCCTTTATTACTAATTCAATAGTTATAATTGCTGGTGGGATGATATTTGGTTTAAATAAAGCAATATATGCTATTTTAATAATCGTTATAAATAGTATGTTAGTCGATAAAATAATGCTTGGTATTTCTGCTAGTAAAATGTTTTATATTCATACAACAAAACGTAATGAGATAAAAGAGTTTATTAATACAATTAATGCAGGATATACAATAATGCGTACTGATGGGGGTTATACTAATACTGCTAACGATTTAATAATGTGTGTCGTTCCAACCAAAGACTACTATATGTTTAAAAATGTCATAAGTGAAATAGATAAAAATGCCTTCTTTATTATTAGTGATTGTTATGAAGTACATGGTGGTCATCGTAAAAAAAATCTTTTATAAAATTTCATAAATAACTACACTTATTTAAGATAAAAAATTTATACTAATCTATTAAAAATATAGTTTAGTATTTTTTATGTCAAATTTCTGATTATATTTGTCAACTAATAAATGCCAAATTACTTTATGGCATTTGAATAATGTCGATTATTTGCTATAATTAAAATAACAAGGTGGTAGATAAGTAATGAAATTTATTGATATAAAAAACTGCTACAAAGTTTATAAAAATGGTGTTACTGCAATTGCTGATTTATCTTTACAAATTGACAAAGGAGAATTTGTTTTTGTTACAGGGCCATCTGGTTGTGGTAAATCAACCTTTGTAAAACTTCTATATAGAGAAGAAAAACCAACTAGAGGACAAGTTATGGTTGGTGGAATAAATGTTGCTAAATTATATAATAGTCGCGTTTATAAATTAAGAAGAAAACTAGGAATTGTTTTCCAAGACTTTAAACTCTTACCTAAATTAACAGTTTATGAAAATGTTGCTTTTGGTTTAGAAAATCTTGGTATAAATGGTCGAGAAATAAAAAATAAAGTATTAAAAGCTCTAGAACGTGTTGGTTTAAAAGATAAAACTAGAAGCTTTCCAAATGAATTATCAGGTGGAGAACAACAAAGAGTTTGCATAGCTAGAGCTATTGTTAATGAACCTAAACTTTTAATATGTGATGAGCCAACTGGAAATCTTGATCCTAAAACATCAAAAGAAATTGTTAAAGTAATAAATAACATTAATAAAAGTATGGGAACAACTGTAATTATGGTTACACATGATAAAGAAATTGTTAATTCTATGAAAAAACGTGTTATAACTCTTGAAAATGGTGTTTTAACTAAAGATTCAACGAAAGGAAGTTATGTCGCTGATGAAAGCAATTAGAATATTTATAAGAAACATTGGTAATGCTTTTAAAAGTATCTTTCGTAATTTCAGCTTAAGTATTGCTTCTGTTATATGTACAACAATAACTTTAATAATCGTTGCTCTAGCGATCTTATTTTCGGCTAATGTAAACAGTTTTACCAAAGATGTTGAAAGTACTTTATCTATTATGGTCTTTGTTGATAAAGATGCTACAGAAGAAGAAATTAGTACAATTAAAAGTCGTATTTTAGAAATAAAAAATATTAAAAGTGATGAACTTATTTACAAAGATAAAGAAACATTAAAAGAAGAAACAATGAAAAATAATGACGAAAGCGGAGCTTTATATGCCATTATGAAAACTTGGACTTCAGAAACAAATCCTTTAGAATCTGAATTTATTGTCACCGTAAAAAAGGTCGAAGATTTAGAAGATACAGCCAACACCTTAAAAAAGATCGACAAAATAACAAATGTCCAATATAGTGAAGATGTTGTTGATAACATGATACCAGTTTTTAGAGTAGTTGAAAAAGTAACTTGGATTATAATAATTGGTTTAATTGTTGTTACCATATTCCTAATTTGTAACACGATAAAACTAACAATCTTTGCCAGAAAAAATGAAATTGAAATAATGCGTTTAGTAGGAACTAGTAACTTTGTTATTAAATTGCCGTTCGTTATTGAAGGATTATTTTTAGGAATAATCGGTTCCTTTGTTCCAGTCACAGCTACAATATGGGGATATATTATAGCTTTCGATAAATTAGAAGGCCACTTATTTTCTAACCTTATAAAATTAATTGAACCAATTCCATTTTCTATATATGTCTCTGGTATTTTAATAATTATTGGTTCTGTAGTAGGAATGGTTGGTAGTTATATTACAGTAAGGAAGTATTTAAAAATATGAAAAAGATAATTAATTTAGTTGGTATATTATGTATTATATTTACTATATTTTTGCCTGTTTCTAAACCAGAAGCCAGAACACTTCAATCTTATAAAAATGAATTAAATGAATTAATTCAAAAAAAAGAAACTAATAAAAGGCTAAGTGCTGAAACAGAAGCTAAAATAGAAGCAAAAAGAAATGCGATATTAAATGCTAATGATACAATTTCTTCTAATGAAACAAAAGTTGAACAATCAAAAACATTAGTAGCTGATAGTCAAGAACAAATAAAATTACGTCAAGAAGAACTAAAAGATGTATTCATTGCTCTCCAATATGGGGATTTAAACGCTGATGAATTATATACTGATTATATATTTTCAGCTTCTACTATAACTGATATGATGGAAAGACAAGCCATTGTAAAACAAGTTATAGATTATACTCAAAAAGAATTAGATAGTCTTGATAAACTTATTAAAGATAATGAATCATTACAAGTAAAACTCGCTAATGATAACGTAATATTAAATAATTCTATTACTGAATATGAACGTCAAGTTACAGAACTAAGAAATTATATGGATTCGCTAGAAACAGTCGGTCTTGGTGTCGAAGAAGAAATCGACGCCCAAAAAGAATTAATTAAATCTTTTGAACAGGCTGGTTGTAAAGCTAATGATGACGTTCAAGATTGTTTTTACAATAAAAGAGTAGGGTCTTCATCTTTTTCAAGACCAACAAATAGTGGCTGGATAACTCAAGCATGGAGTGTTTCTCATGGTGGTATAGACTTAGGAGTCTCTAAAGGAACTAAAGTATATGCTACTGCTAATGGAACAGTTGCCTATGTTCAAGATGGACCTGCTTATTTAAAACGTCATGGATATAAATCTTGTGGTGGTAATATTATTTATATGCATCACACTGTTGCTGGAAAATCTTATACAACTGAATATGCCCATTTAACAACTGTTTATGTTAAACCTGGTGATTATGTTACAAAAGGTACAGTAATAGCAACTAGTGGCGGAGATAGATCAACATTCTATTACGACCGATGCACAACAGGGGCTCATCTCCATTATTCAATTGGTACAGGCTTCTATCCTAGTTCTGGATACAGCAAAAATACATATAATAAAAATACTTATCCAACTGCTGATTATAATATCTCAGGCTTAAAAAGCCAAAGAATGTGGCGTTGGTCAACAAGATAATGTTTTAAAAAAGCTAATTTATATTAGCTTTTTTATATGTAAACTTTTTTAAAACTCGTTTTAATTAACATTACTTTTGTGCTATCATATTCTGTAGTGGAGGCGTATAAAAATGAAAAAAATAGTTATATTTGGTGGAGGTAGTGGTTTATCACAACTACTTAAGGGAATGATTGAATTTCCAATGGATATTACTGCTGTTGTAAGTGTATCTGATAATGGAGCTAGCACAGGTCGTTTAAGAGAAGAATTTGCTATTCCTGCAGTTGGAGACATTACAAAAGTTTTAATGGCTATGTCTACAGAATCAAAAGGCGTTAAAGATTTATTTAATTATCGTTTTGCTAACAATAGTAGTTTAGGTAATCATTCTATAAAAAATTTAATAATGACTGCTTTATTAGAAATGAAAGGAGATTTTGCTCACTCTTTACCTATTCTTTGTGACTTACTAGATGTAAAAGGAAAACTATTACCACTTACCGAAGATAATGTTGATTTAATAGGTATTACTAAAGAAGGATATGAAATTATTGGTGAAGCTGAAATAACTGAGTCTAAAAGAGAAATAGTTGATTTAAAATATAATAAAAAAGTAAAAGTAATGCCTAAAGTATTAGAAGAAATCAAAAAAGCTGACCTGATAGTTTTTAGCTCTGGTTCCCTTTTAACAAGTGTTATGCCACATATTATAGTTCCAGAAATAGTTGATGCTATAAATGATTCTAAAGCCAAAAAAATGTATATCTGTAATATGATTACCCAACCAGGAGAAACTGACAACTATCAAGTCAGTGACCATCTAAAAGTATTAGAAAAACATCTAGGACCTAAAAGTATTGATGTCGTAATTGCTAATAATGCAGATATTCCTAAAAATATGGCCCTTCTTGCTAAATCTGAAGGCAAAGATCCTGTATTAATAGATAAAGAAAAAATAGAAGCAATGGATGTTAAATTAATAGAAGAAAAATTATTTAAAGTAGAAGATGGCTACATTAGACATGACTCCCTAAAAACAGCATTCTTAATATTTTCATACTTAATTGAAGGCGAATAAAATGACTTTTACTACTAGAATAAAAGAGGAAATAACCAAAAATGAAGTATCACCAATTGAAACTCTGATTGAGTTAGCAGCTTTTATAAGGTTTAATAGTCAAATTAAAAAAAATAAAATAATTTTAATCATGGAAAATGCTTCAGTAGCAAGACGTATGTATAAAAGTTTAAAAAGTAATTTTGGTATCAATATTAAAATAACAATTCGTAATCAAAAAAGATTTCGTATAAAACAAATTTATATTTTAGAAATATCTGATAAAATAGACACAATATTAGAAAGCTTAAATATTTACAAAAACAATAGAAAAATTCTTCCAGAAGATTACTTCTTAAATAGTTCTGAAGAACAAAAAGCCTTTCTTTGTGGAGCATTTTTAGCCTGTGGTAGTTTAAATGATCCTAGTACTGCTGGATATCACTTAGAATTTACAACCCCAACTAAAAAAGAAGGCCTTTTTCTTATTCATCTTTTAAAAAACTTTAATATTCAAGCTAAGATAATAAAAAGAAACAACCATTATATGACATATATAAAAAGTGCTGAAATGATAAGCGATCTTATAAGATTATTAGGAGCTACTAACAGTTTCTTCTACTTTGAAGATATTAGAATATATCGTGACCACAAAAATATGGTAAACCGTCTAAATAATTGTGAAATAGCCAATCAAGAAAAAATCTTAAAAACAGGGTTAAGACAACTAGAAGACATAAAATATTTACATGAACACGATCTTTTAGGTCTAGTAGATGAAAATGTTCAAGAAGCAATAAAATATCGTGAAGCATACCCTGAGACATCCTTACAAGAACTTGCCGATATCATCTCTAGTGAAACAGGTCGCCAAATAGGTAAATCTGGTATAAACCATTATTTTATTAAAATTAGAAAACTAGTAGAAAAACATAAAGAAAAAAATAATTAAAGAGGTATATTATGAATATAAAATCAGATGCAATTTTAAAAATGCTTGAACTAAATAATTACAAAGAAAAATATACAGAAGAAGATTTAAAAAAAATAACATCTTTAAAAATAGATATGGATAACATAAACAATAATCCCACATATATTGATTATCAAGAACTAGCTTTATTGTCAAACTTAAAAGAACTAACACTTGATAATATAATAATTGAAGAAACATTAATAAATTGTATCGAAGTTTTACCGAATTTAACCTCTTTATATTTACTTAATTGTGAAACAGCCACAAATTTAGAAAATTTAGCTGTTGATAACTGTGATTTTGAATTTAATACTTTAAAAGAAATAATTATACAAAATCTAACTTTGAAAAATATTAATTGCCCACCTTTATATTTTAGTACACATACTTTATGTCTGATTAATTGCAACATTAAATCTTTAGATATATTATCATCTATTAATACCAATACTTTGATAATAAATAATAAATCATATCTGGAAAAAGAAAAAGAGTTTGCAAGTTTAACCTGCAAAATTATTATACTTGAAGATTCTACTGATAATATATTGAAGGAGATGAACTAATGCCTTCTAATGAACCTTTAAATTTAAATAAACTATACCAAACTAATGATATTATAATGCTAGTAAAGGGTGAGATAACTGAAAAAGATGTAAGCTATTTAAATGGTTTAAATAAAAAAATAATTTTAGTTTTAAAAAATACTAAAGGCCAGAATAGTCAAATTATAAAAAAATTAAATGGTGATAATATAACATTTAGTGTCCTAGGTGGTTTAGATTATAATTCTCAAAAAAAATTTAGAAGTTATGATTATGTAAGCCGCACTTTAAATAGTCCTCAAGTCCTTGCTAAAATTATTGAAGAATATGAAGCAATAGAACGTGGAATCGACCCCTCATGGGATGATACTTTGAAATGTGCATATGTCTATAAAACATTGACTGAAAAACTTCACTATAAATATAATAATGAAGAAACATATTGTCGTATAGGTTCTCATACTTATGAAGTAACTAGAAGTTTAAGTGGAATTATTTTTGGCCGCTTAGTATGTTCTGGTTTTGCATTAGTCTTTAAAGAAGCTATGGACCGTTTAGGGATAACCTGTATTTATCAAAATAAAAAAGGACGCCACAGTTGGGATATTGTTAAACTAGCTGGCGCTTATCGAGGAATTGAATTAACATGGGAATGTTATAGTAAGGAAAATAATTCTTGTAGTTTTGACTATTTTGGTTTAAATCCTAATTTTTATCAAGAATCAAGCCATGACATATCTAATGATAAAGATGAGACCATGTATCCTTTAAAACCATTTCAACAATCAGAAATTCAAGAAATAATAAAAAAAGTTAATAAAGGTTTAATAAAAGAAGAACCATTTTTTGAAATAATAAATAATGATGGTATAAAAATAGATCGGAAGAGCGTCGTGTAGGGAAAGAGTGTGACGTGGTGGGGG
>CANDCB010000034.1 GCA_947383065.1 uncultured Bacillota bacterium
GATAAGGTACCGTGACTGGAGTTCAGACGTGTGCTCTTCCGATCTTGGAGAAAGAAAATGAAAAAAGTTGTTAAATGGTTTAAAAAATATCAATTTATATTATTTAGTTTTTTAGTGTCTTTTATTTTTTTGAGTATTACTAGTAAAAATTCTTTTTTGTATCCATTAAATGATTGGGTTGATGCAAACGCTTTTTTTACAGTTGGTAAAAGTCTTATGAATGGGGTTATTCCTTATAAAGATATTTTTGAACAAAAAGGAATATTATTATATTTAATTTATGGATTAGGGTATTTAATAAGTAATAAATCTTTTTATGGAGTTTTTATAATTGAAGTTGCTTTTTTTACGATTTTTCTTTATTTTGTTAGTAAGATTGTTAGATTATTTTTAAATAGTAAATTTGTTTATATTATTTTACCAATTTTATCATTTTTAATAACAACTAGTGTGGCGTTTACGCATGGAGGTTCAGCAGAGGAATTTTGTTTACCAATGTTTGCTTTTAGTCTTTATTATTATTTAAAACATTTTAAAGAAAAAGAATTAACTGGTAAGATTTTAATTTTAAATGGTATGATGGCTGGATGTGTTTTTTTAATAAAGTATACTTTATTAGGGTTTTGGATAGCTTTTATGATGTTTATATTTTTTGATTTAATTATTAAGAAAAAATATAAAGAAGCTTTTCTTGATTGTATATATTTTTTAATTGGAATGTTTATACCTATTTTTTTAGCACTTATTTATTTTTTATTAACTAATTCTTTAAAAGAATTTATTGATTGTTATTTTTTGATTAATATGACAGCTTATAATGAGACAGATTTGGGGTTAGTAGTTAAAATTTTGGAAATTTATGATGGAGTTATTAGGTCTTTATTAAATAATGGTTTGTTAGTTTTTTTTAGTATTTTATTAATTCCTTTATTTATTAGTAATTTAAAAATATCAAAATATACAAAATTTAGTTTAGTAGGAATGTGTTTAATTACCGCACTTGGCTTATTTTGGGGAATGCATTTTTATAGATATTATATGTTACCAATGTTTATTTTTATAGTAATATCTTTGATAGGTTGTGTAATTTATTTTGAAAGATTTTTAAATAAGTTTTGTTTTTCTAAATTTAAATGGATTATTTTTAGTATTTTATATATTTTGTTAGTTATATTAACTTATTTAAATGCTAATTATAAAGATATGATATTAATGTCTAAAGATAATATGTTTCAATTTAAATATGCTTCATATATTAATAATTATGATAAGCCGACTATGTTAAATATGGGATATTTAGATGGAGGATTATATACGACAACAGGAATTATTCCTAATACAAGATTTTTTGAAGTACAAAATATTCCTTATGATAAATATCCAGATAATTTAGATGATATGAGAGAAAATGTTATTAATAAAAAGGTTGATTTCATATTGTATTATACGAGAAAAGATATAGATTATGTGAAGGAACATGATGGATATATATTTGATAATTATGAGTTAGTTTATGATGATTCTTATTTATTTGAAAATGATAGTTATACGGCATTTTTGTTTCAACTTAAAGATTTATAATTATAATAGCTAGTTTTAGTACTAGTTATTTTTTATTGTATAAAAAGATTAAAAATATAATAGTGTAAACTAGAGATTAAAATTTAAATTTATTATTTAAGATTGTGATAAAATAAAAGTATAATTAGGAGGATTTTATGGATTTAAAGAAATTATTTGGTTATGAAGGGAAAAATGTAGTTATAACAGGAGCCGCTTCTGGAATGGCTAGAAGTGCTACGGAGTTACTTATATCATTAGGAGCAAATGTTTATGCTATTGATATAAATCCTGTGGATTTGAATGTTACCCAATCATATCAAGCAGATTTAAGTGTTAAGGAAGAAATTGATGAAGTGTTAGCAAAATTACCTGATGAGATAGATGCTTTATTTTTGTGTCATGGGATTGCTTATTTTCCTGGGAAAGAGTTATTAGTTCAAAAAGTTAATTTTTATAGTCAAAAGTATATGACAGAAGCTTTATTGCCAAGAATTAGGGAAAATGGTTCAGTTAATTTTATTTCTTCTGTTGGTGGTTTTGGTTGGCAACAAGTTTATAATAGTGCAGTTGAGTTAATTGATTTAAAAAGTTGGGATGAAGCTATGGATTGGTATAATAAAAATCCTAAACTTATTGAAAGTGCTTATGTTTTTGCAAAACAATGTTTGGAATCTTATGTTACATATAAATGTATGTCTAAGGAATTTATAGATAAACGAATTAGAATAAATGCAATTAATCCTGGAGATACTACGACTGGGTTAACTGAAGATTTTAATAGGTCTACTAGTCCAAATGGTGATATTAAAGAGGGAGAGGAAATGATATCTAATATTTTCCTTAAAAGTTGGAATGGTTATCCAGCAACACCAGAACAAATGGGGTATCCTTTAGTTGTATTAGGAAGTGATATTTGTTCTTATATGTCAGGACAGTTAATTTATATAGATATGGGTCTTACTTCTTCGTGGATAAGTGGAGCGATGTTAGAACAAAAATCAAAGACAATTGAAGAATTAAGTTCAGAAGCAAATAAATAGAACAAGAAATTGTTCTATTTATTTTGTGATTATAAAAGATATTTATGGTGGTAAAATAAATTCGTATGGAAATAAATGGTAAAAAAATATACATCTTTGTTATAATAGATTAAAGATGAAATAATTGTGCATAAAAAATGGACGGCAATCCGTCCGTCACACATTATGTGAGCATTTAGGCTTAAAGCTTTATTTTAACTCTCTATGTCATCTTAAATGGAATAGAAAATAATTAATTTAGTATTTTTGTTACTAAATTTTTTTATTAAATTAAATATGTTATATTTTCTTTTTTATGAAAAACTAAGTTGTTAAGAAATTATTCGTTTGTTATAATTCTTATAGGTGATTAGGATGAAAAAAATAGGAATAATATTTGCTATGGAAGAAGAACTTGAAGCTTTGAAGAAAAATTTAAAAATATTAAAAGAATTTAGTATTTTTGAATTGAAATTTTATGAAGCAAATGTTTTTAATACAGAAGTTATTTTAGTTCAGAGTGGAATTGGAAAAGTAAATGCCGCTCGTACAACACAAATTTTAATTGATAATATGAAGGTAGATTATATTTTTAATATTGGGGTAGCTGGAGGAATATGTAATACTTTGTCTGTGGGAGATATTGTATTAGGAGAGAAATTAGTTCAACATGATTTTGATATAACGGCTTTTAATCATGATAAAGGCTATATTCCAAGTGTAGGAGTATATATTAATTCTGATATATATTTATTAAATTTGGCGAATAATGTATTAAATGAAATAGGTAATATTAATTATCAGCGTGGAACAATTGCATCTGGAGATATATTTTGTACTGATCCTAAAATGAGTCAAAAAATATCTTCGAAATTTAATGCATTATGTGTAGAAATGGAAGGAGCTTCTATAGCTCAGGTTTGTTATTTAAGTCATATTCCTTTCTTGATTGTGAGAAGCATATCAGATGTTCCTAACAACAATAATAAAATAACATATGAAGAATTTTTAGAAACTAGTTGTAATATTGTAGCAGAAGTTATGTTTAAAATATTAAAAGAAATATGAAAAATTAGTTTAACTTTAAGCAATTTTTTATTACTAATAAAAAAATATATATAATAGTTAAGATAACTCTAATTTATTATGATATTATATAGAAAAGAATAAAATCATAATAAGGAGTTAAGCCTCATGAAAATAAAAAAAATATATAAAAATTTTGATGAAATAATTTTAAGACGGGGATATGAATATTATAAGAATGGTCATGTAAGTAATGTTTATGAGGTGCCTGGAGGATATAATGGTATTGTAATTGGATCAAATAGATATCTGGTAAATATTAATATTGTGAAGGATAATTATTTATTGTCGTGTGATTGCCCTTGTGAATACAATTGTAAACATATGGCAGCAGTTTTATATTATTTGAAAAAAGGTTGTAGAAATAAAAAAATTAATAGTATAAATGTTAAGGTTAATAATATAAAGGATTTAAGAAAATATTTAAATAATAGATTAAGAAATTTAAAAATATCTAAGAAATTTGGAAAAATAAATTATGGAGATTTATATGAAATTATAAAAAATATATTTGAAATAATTAAAGATGAAAAAAATATTGATAAATACTTTGATTATTGTTTGGAAATTCAAAAATGGTTTGATGATAATAATGGTGGTTGTTATGAAATTATAGGAATTGATGAATTTGAAAAGCAAATAAATAATAATAAAATGTTAGAGGGAAATGAAATACATGTTCAAGATATTTATATGTTAATAATTGATAATTTTTTTAAATGTTTTCAAAATAGTAGTGAATATTTAAAAATTTATTTATCTTATTTAGATTTTAAATATGAAGAAGATGTTGGTAATGGTTATTTTGAATTATTATACCTTTCTTCTAATATTGATAGTAAAGAATTAGCTGAAGGAATGATTTTATTCATTGAATATATATTAAAAAGTTCACCTTCGTATTTAAAAGATAATCTTCTTCAGATGGTTTTAAAGTTAAAATATAATTATTTAGATAAAGAAATGGTAATTTTGGAAGCTAGGAAACATTTATCTTTGAAAAGTAATCGTAAATTTTTATTAGAATATTATAAAGAAAATGATTTGGATATGTATATTGAACTTTTGGAGAAAGTAATATCTATGAATATTAATTGTGTGGAAAAAGAGAAATATATAAATATATTGATTAAAATTTATAAAGATGAAAATGATAAAGATAAATATTTGGAGTATGTTAAATTAAATTATAAATTATTTCCGTCTTTTGATAAGTATTTATTAATAAAATCTTTATATTCAAAAGATCAGTGGTTGGATATGAAATTAGAATATATTAATCAACATAAAATTAATAAAGGTTTGTATATAGAGATATGTTTAGAAGAAAAGATGTATGATGAGTTATTTCAATATATGGAGAAAATAGATATTGATATTATTTTAAAATATATTAAAGAATTAAAAAAGATTAATTCAGAGAGGATTTATGAAATTTTAAAAATTAAAATTATAGATAGTGTTAAGTTATCTTTTAATGGTCGAAAGAGTTATGAAGTTATTACAAGAAATTTATTTGAATTATATAGTATAAATAATAATAAAACAAGAATAATGGAACTTATAAAAAACTTTAAAAAGGATTATAAAAATAGAAAAGCTTTTATTGAGGAATTGGATTTCTTTTTAGATACTTATATAGATTAAATTATTAATTTAATAAAAAATGTTATTTTAAAGATATTGTAAGTTGACAAGAAGTTTTTTAAGATTTAAAATAACGATATAAATGTTGATTAAGAGAAGTATTATATAAAGATATTAAAGAGAGTTAGTGGATGGTGGAAACTAATATATTAATATATAAGAAGACACTTAGGAGTTGACTAAAGAATTCATATTTAGTCCGGGATACCCGTTATAGTAAAAGTGATTATATTAATTTTTTAAATATAATAAATTGGGTGGTACCGCGGATTTAACAGTTATTCGTCCCTTAGTGGATTAATAACTGTTTTTTATAGAAAGGAATTTAATAATGAAAAAATTTGAATATTATAATGTTAATAATGTTGGTGAAAAAGTAGAAATTAATGGTTGGGTTTCTAAAGTTCGTAATCTTGGTGGATTAATTTTTATTGATCTTAGAAATAGAACTGGGATTATACAAGTTGTTGTAAGGCCAGAAAATGAATCATATAACTTAGCTTGTGGTTTAAAAAATGAGTATGTTATAAAAGTTATAGGAACAATTGTAAAAAGAGAGGCTAAAAATGAAAAGTTGGCTACAGGAGAAATAGAAGTTGATGTTGATAAATTAGAACTTATAAACACTTCACGTGAAGTACCTTTTGTAATAAGTGATGATACAAATGCTTTAGAAGATACGAGATTAAAGTATCGTTATTTGGATTTAAGACGTGAGAGTTTAAAAAATAATTTTGTGATTAGAAATTCTATAACTTTTGCGACAAGAAAGTTTTTAAATAATTTAGATTTCCTTGAAGTAGAAACGCCAATTTTGTGTAAGTCTACGCCTGAAGGGGCACGTGATTATTTAGTTCCAAGTCGTGTAAGTAAAGGAAAGTTTTATGCTTTACCACAATCCCCTCAAATATTTAAACAATTATTGATGGTTAGTGGATTTGAAAGATATTTTCAAATAGCTAAGTGTTTTAGAGATGAAGATCTTCGTGCGGATAGACAACCAGAATTTACGCAAATTGATGTAGAAATGTCTTTTGTAAACGAAGATGAAGTGATGGATTTGGGAGAAAAATTGGTTGCTAGTATTTTTAAAGAAGTTAAAGGGATAGAAGTAACTTTGCCTTTAATGAAAATGAAATATGATGATGCAATAGAAAGATATGGGTCTGATAAACCTGATTTACGTTTTGGCATGGAAATACAAGATTTGACTGAAATTTTTTTAAATACAGATTTTACAGTGTTTAAAAATGTAATTGCTGAAAATGGTATTATAAATGCAATATTGGTTAAGAATGCTGCTGATAAGTATTCTCGTAAAGATTTGGATAAGTTGACAGAATTTGTTAAAACTTATAAAGCAACTGGTTTGGCTTATTTAAAATTTAACGAAGAAATTACAGGTTCGGTTGCTAAAGTACTAAGTTATTCAGAAATAAATTCGATTAAAGATAAATTACATGTGGAATCTAATGATTTAGTTTTGATTATAAGTGGAGATTATAATATTGTTAAAAATTCTTTAGGAGCTTTAAGATGTAAAATGGCTCGTGAATTAAATTTGATAAAAAAAGATGAGTATAAATTATTATGGATAGTTGATTTTCCATCATTTGAATATAGTGAAGAAGAACAAAGATATATGGCTTGCCATCATCCATTTACAGCTCCAAAAGATGAAGATGTTGATAAACTTTTAACTGATAAAGCACATTGTTATAGTAAAGCATATGATATAGTAATAAATGGATATGAAGCTGGTGGAGGATCAATTCGTATACATGATGAAAAGGTACAGGAAATGATGTTTAAAGCTTTAGAACTTACTGAGGATGATATAAAAGAAAAGTTTGGCTTCTTTGTTGATGCGTTGAAGTATGGGTGCCCTCCACATGGTGGATTTGCTTTGGGTTTAGATCGCTTAACAATGTTATTAACTGGAACGGAAAATATTCGTGATGTAATAGCTTTTCCTAAAACAGCAATGGCTACTGATTTAATGTGTGAGTGTCCAAATATAGTTGATGAAAGCCAATTAAACGAATTGGGAATACGATTAGAAAATATTAAAAAATAATAACTTTAGTAAAAAAATCTAATTCTAGGGAGTTAGATTTTTTTATGATAATAATATTTATTTTTAAATATATATCTGAAATCCAACACTTTTTTTCATTATTAAGTTATGCTATAATTTTTATAGTAAAGAGGAGTTGTTAGTATGACAGAAAAAGAGTTTAGTTTAAAAAGTATCTTATTTCTAGTTATTGGACTTCTACTTCTTTTATCTCTTATTATATGTATTTATATTGTTAATGAAGAAAAAGATTTAGTAAAAATAGAAGCAAATGTAATAAATGTAAAAAAAGATAAATCAGGAACTGGTAAAAATGATATTACAGTTTCATATGAAATAGATGGGGTATCTTATAATTATAATTTTTATTATAAAGATGAAGTAATGGCAAATGATAAAATAGATATTTATTATCATAAAAATAATATTAATACGGTTACTACTTTTAAAACTAGTAAATTTATTTTTGTTTGTCCAATAGTTGGATTAATATTATGTATTATTAGTTTATTGGAAATTTTAAAAAATCATAAAAGTGAAGTCAATGAATTGAAGGCTTTAAGTATTGAAGATTTAGGAAATACTCAAAGATTGGAAATAGAAACTTCTGATGTTTTACTTGAAAATTATACACAACTCCCAGAAGAAAAAATAGAAGCAGAAGTTAAAACAATAAAAAAAGAATGTTCTAATAATGTAAATAAAAGTTTTAAAAATGGTAGAAATATTTTTAAAAGAAAAAAGAAAAATTAATTTAGAATAACTAAAGTAAGGATAGGTAAAATGAATAGAAAGCGTAGAAAACTTAGTGCACTAAAT
>CANDCB010000035.1 GCA_947383065.1 uncultured Bacillota bacterium
CCCACAACACGTCACACTCTTTCCCTACACGACGCTCTTCCGATCTCTCCCCCTTCTAATTGCAACTCAAATTTTTTATCTTCAGAGTCAATTATCTTTTTAAAAGTATTAAAATCCATAAATGTTTTTTTACTTGAATCTGACCACATACAACAAAATTCACAATTTGCATTACAATTATTAGTTATATTTATATATTGTCTTATTTTTTTAACTTCCATAAATCTTATTCTCCTTTATATATTGAATAACTTTTAAATCTAGTAATTTATCTAAATTAGTATAATGCTCATTTTTAATATGCTCCCTTATCATTGTTGAAGAAATACTACTAAGATTAACTGAAGCAACTATTATATTCTTTTTATACTCTTTATATTTATCAAGTAAATAAGCAATATCATTTCCTTCTCTTAAAATAACCAATATTTTAAAATTAGCTAATATTTCACTACCGTTTTTCCATTTATCAATATAGCTAAAATTATCTGCTCCACATATAAAATAGATTTCATCTTCAGGATATTTATCCTTAAAATAAGCTAATGTTTCACAAGAATAAACTACATAGTCTTTTAATTCAAAATCACTGACCATCATATCATCTTCATTTTCAATCATTAATCTAACCATTTCTAAGCGTGCTTTATCTAATACCAAATTATCTTTATATTTATACTGACTTCCTGTAGGAACAAAAATCACTTTATCAACATAATGTTTATCAATCAAATTACGAGCAATATCAAAATGCATCTTATGTGGTGGATTAAAACTCCCACCAAAAATTCCTATTTTCATTTATTCATCTTCCTTTTTATTTTATCGATTATTTTTTTCTTCCCATTCCAAAGTGGTTCAATATCTTTATTTTTATTAAAAGTATTTATTATTAAAGCTATATATGAAGACATATTAACATCAACATACCAACTATTATCTTTAATCTCTTTTGGAACATATGATAAATTAGTTGAATATAGTTTATCAAAAACTCCCTTTTCATATGCTTGACTAAATTTTTCTGTCCCTTCTGTAAACAAAGCAAATGTTGCTATTAAATAAATTTTTCTAGCTCCTCTATCACGTAAATTAGCTGCAACATCCAAAATAGAACCCCCACTAGCAATCATATCATCAACAATTATTACATCTTTACCTTTTGGCGAAGCTCCCATATATAAATGTTCAACAATCGGATTTTTTCCATTTACAACTTTACTTAAATCCCGCCTTTTATAAAAAACGCCAACATCAGAACCCAACATTTCAGCATAATAACGCGCTCTTTCCATAGCTCCCATATCTGGACTAATCACTAACATATCACTAATGTCCTCATTCTCTATAAGTTCCTCTAAAATACGATGAGTTGGATAAAAATTTTCAAAAGGTAAACGAGGTATTGCATTACATATACTAGGGTCATGAGCATCAAAAGTAATAATATTATCAACACCAATTCTTTCTAATTCTTGCAATGCTATAGCACAATCTAGCGACTCATTTCCCCTTCTTTTATGCTGTCTTGACTCATACAATAAAGGCATAATTACATTAATCCTTGAAGCATGTCCAGAAGTCGCTGCAATTACTCTTTTTATATCTTCAAAATGCTCATCAGGTGACATATAATGTGTATTACCATGCATCTTATAACTAAGTCCATAATTACCAACATCACTTAATATATATAAATCATCACCATTAACAGATTCCTCTATTTTTACTTTGCCTTCTCCATTACTAAACCTGTCATTAACTGTTTTTATAATATAATCTTTTTTAGATTTATTTAATTTTTTTAAGTTATCATTAATCTCTTGCCCAACTTCTTTTATATTATCCAAAACTACTAATTTCAATTTACCCATTACAATTACCTCCTTATATGGTTTTCTTCTTTCCTTTTTCTACAGTTTTACCTAATTCAACTTTAATACCATTAAATATTGCATCTAATGACTCATCAACACCATATCCTGTACTTGTTAAACTATCTTGTAAACTCATATCTTTAAGTTGAAATCCATAAAGTCCAAACAATGCTGCCAGATTGTTTCTTAATTCTTCTTCAGTCAAATCAATACTTACTGTTTTTTTAATTCCCGCAATCTCCATTTCTTCTGTTATTGATACTGTTGTCATAACACCTTGTTGTTCATAGATTCCAATTAATGCTTTCTGTGTCTTAATATCTGCCTTAACAGTTCTTCCCTCTAATCTTTTATAATATTCCTCAATTAACTTTATACTTTCTTTCTTATTAAAAATTGTTGTCATAATTTCGCACCTTTCTTTATAACATTTTGTTAAAAACATCTAACAAAAAATAAATTTCTTCTTTGTTAATAACATTATATTAATAACTAATCAATTTGTCAACTACTTTTTAACAAAAAATTAAAATCAATTACAATTATTTCATAAATTCTTAAATTTTTTGTCATATTTCTATTATTTAACAAAGATATAATATATATGATAACCTTATTATATTAACTGAGATTTATTAATATATATTTATTATAATAATCCTATTATATTAGATTAAATTTATTACCATATTTATTATGATATCCTTATTACTTAATTAAAATCAATTAAGACACTTATTGTGATAAACATATTTAATTAAGATAAAACTATATTCACCTTAATACATTATCTTACTTAATTAAAATTATTTTATAATATTATTTTACTATAAAAAAATTAACGAAAAAAATTCTTTGTAAATTTCATTATAAATCAAAAAAACTAAGATCAATTTTTAATCTTAGTCTATTCTTTAAATTAACCAATTACTACTATCGGCATCGCTTGGCATTCTTAAATCTCCACGAGGTGAAACACTAATAGTACCAACCTTAGGGCCATCAGGTAAACAACTACGTTTAAATTGTTGATTAAAGAATCTCTTAATAAAGAAATTTAACCATTTTTCTATTATTTCTTCTGTATACATACCTTCAAATGTTTTATTAGCTATAAACTTAATCTTTTCAGGACTAGCCCCATATCTCATAAAATGATATAAGAAAAAATCATGTAATACATATGGTCCAACCACACTTTCGGTTTGCTGTTTAATATTACCATCTTTATCTGGTGGCAATAATTCAGGACTAATTGGCGTATCTAAAATATCTAAAATAGTTTTTTGACATTCAATATTTTCTTCAGCATCAGCAAAATATCTAACCAAATATCTAACTAAAGTTTTAGGAATTGATGTATTAACAGCATACATAGACATATGATCACCATTATAAGTACACCATCCTAATGCTAATTCCGATAAATCTCCTGTTCCAATTACTAAGCCGCCTTCTTTATTAGCAATATCCATTAAAATTTGTGTTCTTTCCCTCGCTTGTGTATTTTCATAAGTTACACTTCGGTCTTCCAAATCTAAACCAATATCTTTAAAATGTTGTAATGAAGCTTCTTTAATACTAACTTCTCTTACTGTTACACCATAATTTTTCATTAATGTTAAAGCATTGTTATAAGTTCTTCCAGTTGTTCCAAACCCAGGCATTGTAACTCCAATTAAATTATCAAAACTAATACCTAATCTTCTGTACGCTTCAATTACTACTAAAAATGCTAGAGTCGAATCAAGTCCACCACTAATTCCAACAACACACTTTTTTAATCCTGTATGTTTAATACGCTTAGCTAAACCACAAGCTTGAATACTAATAATTTCTGAACATCTTAAAGCTCTTTTATCTTCATTACTAGGTACAAAAGGATACATATCATAATTTCTAAGTAAAGTCTCATTTTTATCTTCTAATAAAATATTAACTACTCTATATGTACTAGCCGCTCCAATTCCCATAAAACTTATATCTTTTATTCTATTATTCATAAGTCTTTGAATATCAACATCACACATAATATGATTAGTCTTAAAATTAAATCTTTCATTTTCTACTAATGTAGAACCATTTTCACTAATCATTGCATATCCAGAAAACACTAAATCAGTAGATGATTCATTAACTCCAGACGAACTATAAATATATGCACATACATTCTTAGCCGCCTGCATATTAATTAAATTCTTACGATAACTATATTTTCCAATAACTTCATTACTAGCTGATAAATTAAAAATCATTGTTGCCCCATTTAATGCCGCCTCTACACTTGGTGCCTTAGGACTCCATAAATCTTCACAAACTTCTATTCCAAAAGTAAATTTAGAATCATTAAAATCTCTAAATATTAAATCTATTCCTATCGGAACTTCTTCCCCAAATAAATTTATAACTTTACTCGTTAAAGTATTACTTGTACTAAACCATCTTTTCTCATAAAATTCCCCATAATTTGGAATATATGTCTTTGGTACAATACCTAATATCTTTCCTTTATTAATTACTACAGCACAATTAAATAATTGATTATCACATACTATTGGAGCCCCTATTATTGAAATAATATCTAAACTTTTTGTTTCATCCATAACCTTTTTTATTGCTTCTTTAGCATTGTTAATTAAAATATCTTGACTAAATAAATCAGCACAAGTATAACCTGTCAAACAAAGCTCTGGAAAAGTTACAATTTGTACCCCTTCTTTACTTAAAGCCTTAATTTCTTTAATTACTTCTTTTGTATTAAAATCCACATTTGCTACTTTAATTTCAGGTACAGAAGCCGCCACTCTAACATATCCATACTTTTTATTCATTATAATAATCCTCTTTTCTTTAATACATATTCCATAAATCCTATTTTACTATTAGCATCCCTAATTGACAAATCATTTATTAATTCACTATCAATATCCTGGCCCATTTTCCTATCTTTTGGACTTTTTAGCATATTTAATATATCGTGATATGACATCTCTACAAATTCAAGTTTTTCATCAGCATCTAACTTTTTATCCTGAACTTTTTTAACTCCTTCAGCAATATAAGTTCTAATAATCGCTTTACTACAACCTTGATCTTGATAATGCCACTCTAACTCATAAATATTTGAAGCCACATAGCCTGTTTCCTCAAGTAATTCCCTTTTTGCAGCATCTAAGGGACTTTCTCCCTTATCTACCATACCTGCGGGGAACTCAACAACAACCGTTTCTGAAGTATTAGGTCTTGATTCTACAACCATTACAAAATTTCCATCTTTTGTAATCGGAATAATAACTACTGCATCTCCATTTCGCTTATTCTTAAGTATTTGCTCACATAGCCTTGTACTTCCGTCATTTAATGTAACTTTATACACTTTTTTCCCAATATATCCTTCTTGATATGAAGAAATTAATTGTACACCTTTAACCCGTAAGTTTTTTAATGCCGCAATAAGTTTTTTTCTATTAAAAATATCCATTATATATTCTCCATATCCATATTATACTGTTTTATCTAACTTTTTATCAATATCATATTCTACTTTTGTAGCTTTAGCTTGCCTAATTAATTCCTTCTTTAATTCTAATAATTTTCTAGTCAAATCAACATAATATCCATGTGGATTATGAGATCTCTTAACTTCAGGATATAAAGTTGTCATCTCTTTTTTACAATATGCTTGTTTTTCCATTACTGTTGGATCATCATATACTAACTCTCCATCCACAAATATTGGTTGTTGTAATTCTCTTACTTGATAATTTTTAATTGTTAAAGTATTACTTTCATTAGAAGGATCAATTAACGTAAACTTTCCTTTTGGAATATTTTCTTCATGTAACGCAATAACATCTCCTAAAGCATAACCTGTAGTTTTATCATAAAAACGATATACTTTCTTAAATCCTGGCGTAATAGCTTTTAAAGCATCATTACTTACCTTTATTCTTGAAACAAATTCTCCATTTTGTAAAATAGCAACATTTTTATATACACAACCAACTCTTGCTTTATCAGGTAACACTATATTATCACCAAGACCAATTGAATCAATTACAGCTCCTTGTTCTTTTAATGACTTAATCGTATCTTCATTTAAACCATTTGATAAACATATCTTAGTATCCAAAAGACCTGCACTAACTAATAACTTTTTAGCTTCTTTAGATAAATAAGCTAAATCTCCTGAATCAATTCTTATTCCTTTTAATTTATAACCATTAGGGATTAAAAACTCTTTAGCAACTTTAATTGCATTAGGAACACCGCTTTTTAAAACATCATATGTATCTACTAATAAAACACAATTATTAGGATAAGCTTTTGCATAATTTAGAAAAGCTTCATATTCAGAATCAGCTTCTGTTACCAAACTATGTGCCATTGTTCCAAGCACAGGAAATCCATATTCTTGTCCAGCTAAAACATTTGAAGTTCCAACACATCCAGCTATCATTGCACATTTACTAGCCTCAACTGCTGCATCAGGTCCTAAAGCACGACGGGCACCAAATTCCATAATTCCAATATCACCAGCTGCTTCAACTACTCTTTTTGCTGCAGTTGTATGAATTATCCCTGCATTTAAATAACTTAATAAAATTGTTTCAATAATTTGAGCTTCTATAATCGGCGCCTTAACAGTTACAAGTGGTTCATTAGCAAATACTGGAGTTCCATCTGGTATTGCATATAAAGAACCAGTAAATTTAAAGTTACGTAGATAATCTAAAAATTCTTCTGTAAACTGTCCTGTCGTTCTTAAATAATTAATATCATCTTCATTAAAATGCGCATTTTTTATTAAATTAATAATTCTATCTAATCCTCCCATAACGGCATAGCCACCATCTAAAGGATTTTTTCTAAAAAAAGCATCAAATACCGCAACTTCATCCTTCTTACCAGCATTAAAATATGCTTGACTCATTGTTAATTCATAAAAATCTGTCATCATTGTTAAATTTCTCATCTTTAAGCTACCTCTTTCATTGTTTTAACTAATTTCACACCAGTATTCTCCATAACTTGATATGCTCTTTCATTATTTTCTTTTCTTTCATGTACTCCTGGAATGTGATAAGTTTCCACAGCGTTTTTTGGCACAATAATTTCCACATCCATATTCATTTCATCAAAGAAATTTCTTAAAGCTATTGCAAAATTTTGAATACAAATATCTGTACAACAACCAACTATTACAACTCTTTTTAAGCGAACCATTTCCATAAGCATTTCCATCATTCCTGGAGCAAATAAAGCACATGTTGAATTTTTGTAAAATGTTCTATCTGCATATTGCTCGTAAACTGCTAGTTCTTTAATTGTTTTAGATTCTTCATCTCCCATACAATGTTCTGGATATCTTAATAATTCTGTACTTTTCTTTGTATGCTTATCATTAACAACAAAGAATCCTTCACCTTTTTCTAAAACTGTTCTAATAATAGGAATAATATTTGGAACAATCTCTTTAATACTTGGATCAGCCAAAGCTCCCTTTTCACAGAAACCTACATTCATATCAATTAGGAATACTGCTTCCTCCATTTCTGTAATATTTTTCTTAGTTACATTCATAATTACACTTCTTTCTTTTATATATTTTGTTAATAACAGTTATTAAAATAATGATATAATCATTTTGTTAATATCAAATTTTAATTTTTTTGGCTTTTCAGCCATCTGTTACTAACATTATATTAATAACATTTAATTTTGTCAACTACTTTTTAACAAAAAATTAAAAAGATTTCTATTTTTTCGATTTTCAAAGTAATATATCAAGAAAAATAAACTAAAAAATATATTTAAATAAATAATATTTATATAATCATTTTAATGTTGTTCATAGACTTATCAATTTCAATTTATTTACTACAATATTTAAATGGAGCTTCTTGTAAGATTAAATTCCTTTTTTTATCTTTAAACAGAATTTTACTTTTTCACTTCACGTTCCAATATTTAATTTTAAATAAATACAACAATAGATTGTCTAGACTTTTTTCAAATGATATAATTAATTTAGTTTTATACTTAAAAAAATTAAAAAGGTTTAAAAATTGATTATAAATTAAAATATTCAAAATAAATAATATAAGTTAAATTTTTTAATAAGTAAGAAAATAACTTTAATTAATATTAAATAAAACTAATATTTAATTACTAAAAATTAAAAATAAGGAGATTTATATGGATTCAAAATTAAAAAAAGATCGGAAGAGCGTCGTGTAGGGAAAGAGTGTGACGTGTTGGGGGG
>CANDCB010000036.1 GCA_947383065.1 uncultured Bacillota bacterium
TGAAATGATTGGTACAATATTTAATCAATTAGTAAAAGATGCTACTTTAGAAGAAATGGAAGCGGCTGGTTTAGGATCTTATTATACTGATCATAAAAAGGGTATTTACCCTATTGATGCTTCTGGTGTTCCTTTTAGCGCTTTAGTATTTGCTTCTACTGGTAATCCAATTGCTGATTTATCAGAAGATCTTGCTGCTGAATCTAAAGCTAAAGCAACTTATGAAAATTTAATAGATTTAACTAATGATGATGATGTTATTGCCCCACTATTATTTTTAAGACAACGTGAAGTTGTTCACTTTAATAGATTTAAAGAATTATACGATTATTATAAAACTAAATATTAAAAAAATCCTCTTTTGAGGTTTTTTTTAATAAATTAAATTATTTTTTTAGTGATTGACCTTTTAAATCCATAAGTACTCTTTGATAACTTTCTTCATCAACAATTGAATTACTTAATAAAGCTATTAATAAATAATCTTTGTTACAATTACAAGAAGCATAATTACGTAAGAATTTAGGTCTTGATATTAGGACACTACCAATTAAATACACATCATCTATTCTATAAAGTTTGTCTAAATTGGCTACTTCCTCATTTTCTCTTGTCTTTCCAATAATAGTTCCTTTTAATGGTTGTAATATTAAATAAGGAATGACATTTGATAAATAGGAATCTAAATCTTCATTAGAGCAAGAGAATCTTCGTTCTGAAAGAACTTCCTTTTTTAGTAAATAACCAGATGTAACATAATCTTCTTTAATACTTTTATAAATTAAAATACGCTTAATAGTATTAATTGGACTTTCACTTTCGCAGATACTTATAAATACTTCTTCTTTTATTCCTTGTTCAATAACTAAGTCATATATCCATAAAAATTCATAATTACATAATAGAAAGATAAAATTATTTTTAGATAGTTTATATTCACTTAAAACATCTAACATATTTTTAATCTCTTTAGTACTTTTAAATAAAATATCATCTTTATAAAACATACTTCCAAAAAGAGATAGACTTTTAAGAATTTCATAGTTAGTTATAATAATTTTATAAGAAGTATCTTCAAATATTTTACTTAAATTATTTCTAACTGTATTTTTTGATAAAGCTCCACTCTCTACCATAAACTTTACTTGCTTCATTTTGTCTTCAGTTATAAATAATAAGCCTTCATAATGGGTAAGTAATATATCGTTAAGAGATAATCCTAATTCTTCTAAATATTTAATCTTTTCTACAATATTTGGAATGGATTCAAAGAATGCCAATTTTTCATTGCCTAATGACTCTGGATTTAAACCTCGTTCATATAGAAATGTTGTAAATGGAGTTTCATTAATTTTTTCTGCAATTTCTCTTAGAGAAAATTGTAAACTTTTGTAAGTTAGGTATAAATTATCTTGGACAAAGAAATAAAGTTCTTCTAGCATTTCTAATTCAAAATAACGATGCCAATTATCAGGAAAGCTTATAAAATTAATATCAAGTTGACCGTCTTCAATTAATCTTAAAAGATCATTTAGACATTTTTTTCGAGACTGTAAAACATTTTTATTAAAAGCAATATTTTTATCTTCTCTTTCACGATAATCTTTAAAAACACTAACAAAAGTTTTAAATTCACTTCCTTCGTAAACTTCTGAAGGAGTTTTAATTACTTTGACATACTTTGTATTAAGATTTCTTAAACTTGGAGCTCTACTAGTCAATTCTTCTTCCCTTAAGGCAATAACTTCGGAAATATTTCTTTTTAATCTTAAAAAGGCACACATTCCTTGATAAGCGAACTTCATTCTAAAATCTTTTAGTTCAGAGGGAAGATGAAGGTTATTAAAACTATCTAAACAATCTCTGGTTAATAAACCACCGTTTGGATTAGAAGCTTTAAATAATATTTCTAAATCTTTACTGCAACTTTTATAATCCCATTCATCAATAAATGTTCTAAAAGGCGCTAGCATTTCCATTATTTCATCATAATTAATTAAATCATCATTAAGCATATTAACAAATAATATAAGCAGATCAAAATTAGAAATTTTAAGAATTTTGGTTTTATCCTCGTCTTTAATTACTTTTAAAAACTTAGTTAAAGCTTTTTTAAAGGATAATTTATCAATTTTAGATAAGCTAAATTCTATTCTTTCTAGAGATTCTCCTGCTAGTTTTCTTAAATTATCTACTCTATTCATGACCATCACCTAAAGTTTTTATATAACTAGTCCCATCTAAAGTATGTAGTATATTACCTATTAAAACATCTTGTTCAATATAAAAATCTGGGTTGTTAAGATTCTTTAAGATATAATCTTTATTATTTAAATATCTATTTTCAGCTTCGGCATAATAATTATCTATTTTGGTACTTTTTTGTTTATCTTTAAAAAATAAAGAACAAATACATAAAACTCCACCATCAATAACAAATAAAATCCTTGCACCACTCGGATGTTTATATTCATATAAATTACAGCTAGAAGCTTTTTCAATGGCTTTTATGTCTTTAGTTTGTAAAAAATAGCCATCTATTATTTTATCCACCATTTTTTTTATTATATTTTTGCTATCTAAAAATTGTAGGACATCATCTAAAAAGTATGTTCCTTTTTTTCCATTAGGAATAAAAATTATTTTATATTTTGATCTAAGATCTTCTATTTGTGCTTGTTCTTTTTCTTGACTTAGAGAATTAATTAACTCAATGATATATTCTACTTTATTTAATTCTGATTGGAGGTCTTTAATATCTTTTATAGGATTAATTACTATACTTCTTCTTATTTGTTGTTTTATTTCTATAACTTTTTTTAAAAAATGAAGTTTTAATCGAACTTTATCAGGAGGTGATAAATTACTTATTTTACTGTTTAATTGTTCGTTATAATCACCAAACATTAATGAATCAATTAATTCATTTAAATTATAATCAGGCGTTTCTTCATCTTTTGAAATGGTTCTTTGGGTAATATTATCAGGAGTTTTTTCATCAGGTATGATATCTTGGGCTTGAGCTTTTAAAGTCCTTAGACTATTTAGTTGCTCTTGCATTTCATATATAATTTTACTATTGTTAAGAATTAAGGCTCTTAAACATTCAACGATTTCATAGCTTTTTGGATCTTCTAAAGCATCATATATATGACTAATTGGGGCCATGACAAAATAATCTAATTCTTTTATTTCTTTTTCAAATGCTTCTATTCTACTAACATCAGTCATATAAAATTCCCCTTTTTTAAAACTCTTTATATTATACTTTTATTTCTTGTTTTGTCAATTTTAACGTTTAATAAATTTATTATAGAAAAAAAAAGAACCTTAAAGGTCTTTTATTAAACTCTGTTAAATTTATTATTCTTTTTAGCCATAGCAACTGCACCTATTGCAATTAGCGCTCCTGCTGCTAATACTGCATATGAAGCGAAAGCTCCTGTTGGTGGTGGTGGAGTTGGATCGTCTGGTTTATTAATCATTCCTAGTTCTTTACAAAGGTATTCATCATTAACTGGTTTACAATCAGCACTAGCACTTCCGCTTGCACATTTATCATAATCAGTATCTTGAGGAATTTCCCATACTTTTACACAAATTTCACCACATTCTTTAATGTCTTTATCTCCAGCATCTAATTTTACTTCATATGAACCAATGTAACCAAGGCCACTACCTTGAGCTAAGGCTCTTTCAGCATTAATTTTAGAAGCTAAGGTATCTGCACCATTTCTTAAAGTTGTTAAACTAAAAACATTTTTAGCAGTTGATTTTTTAGAGTAAAATATAGCACATCTATAGTCAATAACACCTTTTTTACTTGCTTCAGCTGAATCATAAGCACATCTAAAGCCGTTTACTAAAGAATCTGGAGCATCTGGAGCATTTTCAACACCACTAGTTCCACTAGTTGTTGAGGCAGTTACTAAAGTTGTAGCTGCTCCTGTAATGCCAGGATTATGAGTTGCTCCCACAATTTTTAAATATTTTGTTGTATAAACTTGAGTTGTAAACCCATTTGCTTCAGTATACCCATCAGCATCACTTGCTTTCATCAAAGTTCCAATTAAGTAACATTTTGATGTTTGACCGTTTTCTATTGCTTTAGGGTCACATATTATACGGATGTCTCTTTTAACTGAAGGATTAGTAGGATCTCCATTACGTACAAAAAGTGATTTTTCAGAGGAAGCATTAACAGTTCCAATCATTACCAAAGTACTCACACTAAACAATGCTATTAACAATAATTTCTTAAGTTTTTTCATAACACATCTCCTATTTATTATTTTCTCCTTATTATATTTACATTATAACATGAAATTGTATAATGTGTAGATTTTTTTTCAAAATGTGTTATCATATATATTGTAATGATTAGTATAAAGTAGGTGATATTTTTGAAAAAAGTAACTGTTTTAATAGATAATAATGCCCTAAGTTTCAAATATCGCACGAAAAAACTAACAGAACCTAATCTTTTGAATACAAATGTTATATCTCATAATGAACTTGTTTTTAGTGATGAATATTTACAAAATAATGTAAAGTTAGTTGCATTATTTATCAGTGATTTAGTTAAAGAAAAAGAAATATCTGAAATAAATGTTAGTAATAATGAATTATGCCTTTTAATAATAGATATTTTAAAGAAGATTCCTAATATACAAAAACTTACTATAACAGATGATGAAAAGTTATCATATACTTTATGTGAACAATTATGTAAAACCAAAAATATTAAAACTTTAGATTGTTATGGTATTCCCGAATTTATGATTGAAACATTAGATAAATATGGGATAGCTGTTAATTCACGAAATGAAGTTTTGTTTACTAGTAATTTTATGGCAGAAAATAACTTAATATCCTTTTCTAAAATATATTATCAAAATAATATAAAAATAAATGAATTATTACTAAGAGAGGATATTGAGGATATAAAGACTTTTTTAGCAATTAATAAGTATTTGAAAGTAATACATTTTGAAAAATATTCATTAGATAATATTAAAGTAGTTATAAATATTTTAAAAGAAATGAAAAAAAGGAATATTTCTATTCAAATTCATGATGATATTGGTGGTAATGAAGATATAAAAGAATTAAGAGAAATTAACAAAGAGTTAAAAGCAAAAAATAAAATAACTATTTCTTTAATATATTCTGAAGATTATTTAAGTAAAAATTATCTTCAGCAAATAATTTTTACTACTTTAAAACTCTGTGCACTTATAATTTTTGCTATAATTGTTTCAGTATTGGGTTATATTATTCATAATAATTATCAAACAGAATTAAAAGTAGATAATATTATGGATGAATTAAATACAATAATGGAACCAATTGAAGATCCCAAAGTAGAAGATGATTCAGATGAGACTTTAGAAAACGATAAGATTTTGGATGAAGATAATTTAAACATGATTAATTCTTATCATAAGTTATATAAAGTTAATAAAGATACTGTTGGCTGGATAAATGTTAAAGGAACAAAAATTGACTACCCTGTTGTAAGAGCTAAAGATAATAGTTATTATTTAAGCAAAAATTTCTATGGTGAAAAAAATTATACTGGTTGGGTATTTATGGATTATCGTAATAATATTGATATCTTAGATGATAATACTATTATTTACGCTCATAATAGCTATGGTAGTGATGTTATGTTTGGAACTTTACCTAATATTAAGAAAAATAGTTGGCTAAGTAATAGAAATAATCATTATATTACGTTTAATACTTTGTATGAAGAACATACATGGAAAATTTTTTCAATATATAGCATTGATGTTACTAGTGACTATCTTTTCACTATTTTCCATGAAGATAGTGAGAAACAAGATTTTATTGATATGATTACAAAAAGAAGTACTTATAATTTTGATACTAAAGCGACTTCTAAAGATAAAATACTTACTCTATCAACCTGTTTAGATAAAGATCAAAGGTTTGTAGTACATGCAATTTTAGTTAAATAAGACAGACTAAAAATATTGGTTTATAGACACCAAAAATTTTTAAGTCTTCTTTTTTTGTTATTATAAACATGGTATAATATTTAAAAATAAAGGAGGAATTTATTTGATAACTAATTTAAAAAATATATTAGCAGATATTGTTGAAGAAACATTATATAAAAGTAAAACTTTAACTAAAGAGCAAAAAAATAATCTAAAAATAATAAAAGATTACTTAAAAAAAAGTGAAAATATTATTGAAGATATAAGAACATTAATAAGTCTTCGTAACAATGAGACATATTTTGCTTATGATACATATATTAAAGATTTTTTTATAACAAGTTCTGTAGAAACAAAAATGGAAGTTTTAAAAAATTCTCTTGATTATGAAGATATTATAAAAAATTCTCAAATATTTATTGATATATGGAGATCTCTTAATATTATGGATAAAGAAAAATATCTTTTTAGTAAAAAATATTTTTCAGATATAGATGTTTTACTAATTAATGATTCTATTGCTTCAACAGGAAATTTTAAAGAGAATATTATTCTAAATGAAATTTTAAATAATAAAGATATAAGAAAAAAAGTTCCTTCTTTTTCTATAAAAATAAATTATTCTTATCATTTATTAGCACTAATTAATTTAAATGATTATAATATGTGTAATATTTTAACTCCAGAATCTTATACAAAATTAGTTTTAAAGAAATGTAAAACATTTGATGAATTTGTAAATCTTTTTAATGATAATAAAAAAATTTTTAATTTAATTTCAAATAATTCATTAATATTTAATAGTAAAGATAATGAGGCAATATATAATTTTATTTTAGAAAATCCTAATTTTATTAGTAAATTTAATAATAAATATTTACAACTTTTTGGACTAAAAGAAATTAATCAAATTAATAAATTAGATAATTTAGATAGCAGTGCACGAAGTACTATTACATCTTTACTATATAAATTTAACGAAAATTTAGCAGATACTTACTTTAGTGAAGAAAATCTAAAGAAATGTGCCAAACATAGTATTGTGGTTTATCCTTTTGATAATATAAGTAAAGAACTTTGTACTAAGATATTTAATACTTACCCATTATTTAATCGTTTTATTGATACTATTATAGTAGAAGCTATTAATAATAATTTTTTAGAAGAAGATATTGTTAATATATTAAGAAATGATTCTTTTATTGATGATACAAGTTCTTATGCGATAGAACTTATATTAAATAAATTGAGTTTTAAAGCAGCTTTTAATATGCTTCAAAGAAAGAATATTCTTAATAAAATTACTTGTTTAAATGTTAAGATAACTCAAAAAGATACAATTTTTATAAAAGGTTTTTTAGATAGTCCTTCTTTAATTTTTAAGTCTTATCATAATATGGTTTATGAAATGCTTTTTCTTTTAGATACTGAAGATATTATATATTATATTTCTTTACCTTATATTGTAGATAATTTAAGTAATTATGAAATTATAAATCTTATATCTGAAAAAGAAATAAAATTACAAGAAATTTTAAAGAATGAAGAAATTACTAATAAATTAAATGTTTCAGATATTATTTCTCTAATAAATAAAAAGTTTGAAATAACTATTGATTTAAATATTTTTGAAGATAGAGATTTAATTTAACAGATGAACAATTATCAAAAATAAATTTTGATGAAGTAAATTACCTGTTTGAGACAATTAGGATGAAATCAATATTGTCAAAACAAGAGTCAAAAATTACAGTAAGTAGTTATAAAGCAGTCTTAGCAAGTTATATTTTCTTTGGCTTAGAAGATACTTTAAAAATAGTAAATGAAGGCAATCAAAATATTACTTTAGATGAAGTTAAAAGTATCCAAAATCTTATTATTAATGAAAAAATATTATTATTTAAAGAAAATAATTCGGCTATATTTCAAAATATGGCAAAAAAACTTATTAATATTTTAAAAGGAATACCTTTAACAAATGACATTCAAGAATTTGCAATGAAAATTAGAAAAAATGCCTATGTTGATAATATTATTTATCTTATGTT
>CANDCB010000037.1 GCA_947383065.1 uncultured Bacillota bacterium
GAGATAAGGTACCGTGACTGGAGTTCAGACGTGTGCTCTTCCGATCTGTTGAACAAAAACAAGAAAGCAAAAAAATGGTTGGAGAAGGAATCGGTTTTGAAAGAATCAGAAGAATTACTGGTTATCTAGTTGGAACTGTTGACAGATTTAACGATGGTAAAAGAGCAGAAGAAAGAGATAGAGTAAAACATTCTTTTGATAATGGAAGTTGCTGTCAATAAAATTTATAATAAATGTTAAAAATACGTTAAGTTTATAGAGTACTTAATGTATTTTTTTTCTTAAGAAAACATAAAATGTGATATAATTTTATAGTAGGAGAGGTTTATATGGATGCAAAAAGTAAAAATATATTAATTTTAGTTGTTTTCATGTTATTAGTACTTTTAACAGGTATGATTGGTTATTATTTTATTAATGATAAAGATGATAATGATTTAAAACCTCATCATGCGAATAGTGAGAGTGAGTATGAGATTAATTTATATCATTCTAAAAATGGAGATATTTGTCTTGAATTAAGTGATGATTGCATTGATAAATTGGCAACGATAAGTGTTTTAAATGAAGATGCTAAGGTATATGATGTTAGTGATGATAGAAATTTTGTATTACTTGATGATAATGGTTTAAAAATTTATGACGTTAAATTAGAAACGATGGATGATATAAATTTAAAAGGTTATGATGATTATTCGATTAGTTATGATAAATTTTTAAAAAAGGTAATTGGGATAGTTTATTATAAAGGTTTATATAAAGCAAATGATGGTAGTGATAAATATAATTTAGTGGGATTATATGATAAAGAAAAAAATAAAAAAGTATTTGAAGGGAAGTATAGTTCTATTGAAGCATTAGGTGGTGGTTATTTAAAGGGGACTTTAAAGGAGAAATCTTCTTTAGAATTGTTAAAATTAGATGGAGAAAAAGTTTTATTAACTACTAATCAAGATTGTGAAGATTTTGAAATTATGAAGGCTGATGCAAATTATTATATAAAAAGAGACTTTTCATGTGATAACGTATTTTCAACTATTTATACAGAGAATTTAAAAGAGATTAAAAATAATTTAGGTAGAACGATGTGGAGTATTGACAGTGAAGGATATTTATATGTTGTAGAAAATAATTTAGTTAAAAAATATAATTCAGCTGGTGAAATGTTAGGGACATCTAATAGCACTTATAGTAATCTTAAACAAGTTTTTGAAAATTATATTATATATGTTTATAATGGTAAGTTGAAAATTACAGATGAATTAGACTTAGAATTAGAAATAGCTGATTGGACTTTAAATTGTACATATGATTTAGAAACGTCTGGTAGACGTAAAGATGGTTTAGCAATTAATTTTTATAAAAATGGAAATAAAGAATTATATTTATTTAATAATAGTACTAAAGAAATTTCAAAATTAGATACAGAACAAGAATAATTAATAGATAATTAATGTTAAATTAATGATAGAATAGAAAGCTAATTATAGCTTTTTTTTGTGATATAATTATATGGAGTGGTACTCAAAGTATATGGAGAGGATTATAGAAATATTAATTGTTTTTATAAGGTTTTGTATAATGAAGTTTTTAAAAAAACATAGGATATTTTTGATTTTATATATATTTTTATTTTTAGTTGGTTTAGGTATAATTATCTTTACTTTTAATAATTATTCTTTTTATGATGAGGTTATTGGTAAAATTATAAGTGTAGATGATACTTATATTGATACAGAAGTATCAACGTATGGTTTTAAAGAAGAAATATATAAACAGAGGTTAGAAGTTGAAATAAAAAATGGAGAAGATAAAGGGGAAATTGTTTTTATAGATAATCTTTATCATAAAGGAGAAGCTTATGATCAAAGGTATAATACTAATGATGAGTTATTTCTTTCTTTAAATAAGTCTGGAGATACTATAAAGAAGGCTCATATTGAAGGTTATAAAAGAGATAAATATGTTGTATTATTAATTGTATCTTTTATACTTGTATTAATTTTAGTTGGTAAAGTTAAAGGTTTTTTATCGATTATAAGTGTTATTTTAAATATTATTATTTTTAATGTTTTGGTATTTTTTAATACTAAAGGGATTAGTTTACCTTTACTTTCTTTTATTGGAGCAATAATTTTTAGTGTTATTTGTCTATCTTTGGTTTCAGGAGTTGGGAAGAAGACCTTAGCAGCAATAATTAGCAGTATTCTTGGCGTTAGTTTAACTTTTTTAATAAGTATAATAGTTATTAAAATTACTAATTATGGAGGGGTAAGGTTTGAACAAATGGAGTTATTAACTAGACCATATGAAGGGATTTTTTTAGCTGAAATCATTCTCGGAGGATTAGGGGCAATAATGGATATCTCTATAAGTTTATCTTCATCTTTAAATGAGTTGATAGAAAAAGACCATAAAATTACAATAAAGACCCTTAAAACTTCAGGTTTTGCTATAGGAAAAGATATAATGAGTACAATGATAAATGTTTTATTTTTTACCTATATTTGTTCTGTTATACCTAATTTGACGATTTATTTTAGAAATGGGGTAAATATCAATCATCTTTTTAGTGAGTTTATTAGTTTAGAAATGACTAGAGCGTTAACAGGAGCTATTGGGATAACTTTAACTATACCAATAGCAATATATGTTAGTTTATTAATATATAAAAAGGGGGTAAGATAATGATAAATTTATTGTCTATTATATTATTGGTACTTCTTATATTAATAGGTGGTAAAAGAGGATTAAAGACTTTTTTTACAATATATTTTAATTTAATTTTAGTTTTTGTTTTGGTTATAATAGTAGGATGGGGATTTAATCCAACAATACCAACTTTTGTAATTAGTTTGATTGTAGCATTAGTAGTTTTGTTCTTTTTAAATGGTGTTAATAAGAAAACAGTATCATCTTTTATAGCGATTTGTATGATTTTAGTAGTATTTTCTATAATAACTTATTTATTTGGAAGTAGAATATATATACAGGGTTATTCGGAGGAGACTATTGAGGCGATAAGTTATGTAACTTATGATATAGGAATAAATATGTTAGCTTTATCTAATGCAATAGTTATAATTGGTTTAATTGGTAATATAATTGATACATCTATTGCAATATCTTCGGCTTTATATGAGATATATGTAAATAATCCGAATCTTAGTATAAAAGAGCTTTTTTTATCAGGGATGAATGTCGGAAAAGATATTTTAGGTACAACTACAAATACTTTATTTTTTGCATATCTTGGTGGTTTTATGACTTTATTTATATTTTTTCAAGATATGGGGTATAGCTTTATAGCAATTATTAATTCTAAAGTTTTTACAGCAGAATTTACAAGAATTATGCTTAGTGGAATGGCTTCTTTTTTAATAATACCATTAACAGCTTTTATTACAGCAATTGGTTGTAAGAAAGTAGGAGATTAAGTAAATTTTAAGAGAGGAAAATTTAATAATGAAAAAGTTAGATATTATATATGAAGATAAGGAAATATTAGTAATTAATAAGGAACCTCATTTATTAATGATTGCAACTAGTAAAGAAAATAATAGAACACTTTATAATGAGGCAAGTACATACGTAAAAAAGCAATATCCTAAGAATAAAGTGTTTATAGTACATAGACTTGATAAGGAAACATCAGGGGTTGTTATATTAGCTAAAAATATGAATAAGAAGTTGTATTTGCAAAATAATTGGGCAAAAGTTAATAGAGAATATTTTTGTATTGTGGAAGGAAAAATGCCTTGTCAGAAAGGTGTTTTAAGAGATTATTTAGTAGAGACTAAAACACTTGATGTTTATGTTGCAAAAGATAAAAAACGAGGAAAGTTAGCTATAACTGAATATGAAGTTTTAAAAGTCAGTGGGAAGTATTCATTGCTTAGAATAAAAATAAAAACAGGGCGAAGAAATCAAATTAGGGTACAGTTAGCTAATGTTGGAAATCCAATAATAGGAGATAAAAAGTATGGTAGCAAATTTAATCCATTAAGAAGATTAGGACTTCATGCTTCGATTTTAGAATTTAAGGATGAGAATGATAAATTAAATCATTTTGAAGCAGATTTGCCACCAGAGTTTAGGACTTTATTTCCAACTTTTGAAAAACATGATATAATCCATATATAGTAGATTAAAATAGGGTGATTTAATGACAGCAATTTTTAATTTTATTTTTGATAATTTCTTGTTATTTGTATTAGTATTTTTAGTTTATTATGTTTATATGCAATATAAAGATTTGAAAGAGAAAACGATAAAGATTAATGAACTTTTTAGTAAAGTTTTAGATAAGTATTTACAGGAAAAAATTAATATAGCGAAAGAGACTACTGATCGTATTTTAAAGAAATATGGGAAAGAAGATACAGTTAGTACAGAAATAGGAAGATTACTTTTAATGATAGAAAGGGGAGTAACAGGAACTATTAATGATAAAGTATTAACTAGTAATGCTCTTAATAAGTTTAAATTGAGTAAAAAAATTGATTTTGAGAAATTTCCTTATTTGTTAGAATTGGAAAAATTAGGTACTTTTACAGAAGATGATTTAACATCAGTTGATAATGGGGTAGCAATAGCAAGGAGAGAATATAATGCTCAAGCTTTTAGATATAATGAAAAGGCAAGTTCATTTTTTATGCAATATTTAACAAAATTATTAAAGTTAAATCAACAATATATTATTTTTGATGCTCCTGTTTCATCATTTTATGAAGATAATTATGAAGTTTTTGAGGAAGAAGAACCAGAGATTAATTCACTTTCTACTTTAAATAGACAAGATAGTGAAGAAGAAGTTAGTTTAAATGATTTATTGTATGATTATAAGTCTTCAAATGATAATGTTACTTTTGAACATAGTGATTTGGTTTTAAAGCCTAAAAATGATTTAGATGAAGATGAAAAAAGGAATTAGTTTTTAGCTAACCCTTTTAATTTGTCATATTGTTTATAAAGATATTGGATATGATTTTCAAGATAGAAATAATGGTAAATATATAATATTAAGAAAACGACTAAAATTATAGCGATTGGTATGAAGATAATGCTTATAATGGTTAAAGCAATAAAAATTATTGTTAAAATAGCATAAAATAATGTTACTAAAAGATGAATTAGGCGTTCATGTTGAAAAAAATTGATTTTAATAAGATGGTTTTCGATAAAATCATTTAAATCATTATGTTTTGGAGAATTAAGATAATTTTCGACTATATCAATATGTTCTTTTAAGTATTCACGCATTTATATCACCATTTTTATTATATCACTATTTTTTTATTTTAAAACTTAGAGGATAAATAATCTTAAGAAAGTATGATTTTTATATTATAATATTTATAATGGAGGGTGTAATGAAGGTAATAAGAATTAATAAGTATGATTTTATTATATATGGAAGTTTGTTAGCAGCAGTTGTTTGTTTGGGAATTGGAGCAAAAGAATATTTTAATTCTTTAAATGAAGAAAGTACAATGAAAAATGAATTAAAAGCTGCTATTAAAGAAATAAATACTAAAGATGGTGAAGTAGATATTAGTGTTTTACAAGAAGAACCTATTTCAATGCAAAATTTAAATAAGGAAAGTATATTAGAAGAATATATTAATAAAATTTTAGATAGAATAGTTTTTGATGATATACTTACTTATGATATTGTAAAAACTTGGGATAAGTATGAGGTTTTAGATTTTGGTTATAATAAAGAAGTAGCTAGTAATTATTATAAATATGATGTTAATATTAAGTTAGATAAAGGAAGTATGTTACCTGTTAATAGGAATACAGAGTTAAGTACAGATGAATATAACGTGATAACTTTACATATTTATATATTAGATGGAGGAGAAAACGGCACTTATAAAATTAAAAAAATTGAAAGTTAAGTATTAAATCTGATAAATATAAAAGAAAAAAGCTATAAAGTATTAATTTTTGATTGACTTTAATTTTTCATATTGTTATAATTAAAGAGCAATGCCTGATTAGCTCAGTCGGTAGAGCGCACGGCTGTTAACCGTTAGGTCGCAGGTCCGAGTCCTGCATCAGGCGCCATTTTAAATATTAAGCAAACCTATGTAAAATAAAGGGTTTGCTTTTATTTTTGTATACAGTTTTTAGATTATAAATATATAAATAATTATAAAAAGTAGCTAGAATTTATTCGCAATATACACAATTTTAGTTTAAATATTTATTTAACATTAAAATTTAATAAAGAAAATTATTTATTTAAATTAGATAGTTTAGTTATGATATAATTATTTAGTAGGAGGTCTTTAAAATGAGTGAGATTTTGGATGAAGAAAAGGTACCTCAAGCAATTAAGTATCAAGTTGGGAAAGGTAAAAAGTTAAGGGAAAGTGAAATTGATATTAGTTCTATTGAAAAATTAGATGAAGAATATAAGGATAATTTTGATAATAGAATAAATGAGTCTTATGGTGGTATAAGTATACTAGAAAGATATGGGCAAGATTTAACTAGCCGTGAATATATAACTGATCCTTCAATTGGTAGAGATGAGGAAATAAAGCAAGTTATAATGACTTTGTTGACACCAGAAAAGAGTGCTTTATTAGTAGGTAAAGCTGGCGTTGGTAAAACAGCTATTGTTGAGGGTGTGGCTTATCGTATACAGAAGAATAATGTGCCTGATGCATTAAAAGGATTTAAAATTTATAAGTTGAATGTTACTTCATTGCTTGGAAAAACTGAAACAAATGGTCAGATAGAAAATAGGGTTGATTTATTAGTTAAAGAGTTAGCTATGAAATCTAAAGTGATTGTTTTTTTAGATGAAACGCATGTTTTAGTAAATAAAGATGGAGCAGAAAATGGGATTGATTTTGCGAATATGTTTAATGCTGGTTTAGACCGTGGAGAAATAAAAATGATTGGTGCTACAACGGATGAAGAATATGAACAGTATATTTTACGAGATAGGGCTTTTTTGCGTAGATTTCAAAAGATTGATGTGGCTGAGGCGAGTCAAGAAACTTGTGTTAAAATTTTAATGGGGACTTATCATAAATTGGAGGTTAAGACTGGGGTTAAATTAAATTATACAGATTATGTTATAGAAAGAATCATGAGATTTTTAGTTGATATGACTGATGAGTATAAAAGAGTTTATGAAATATCTTCTAGATATCCAGATATATGTTTAACAATTTTATCAAATGCGTTTACGTATGCTCTTTTTGATAATGAAAGTTATTGTCAAATAAAACATATTTATAAGGCTGTTTGTAATGCTCGAAATGTTTATGAGGATTCAAGAAAAAAATCGATTCAAAAATTTATAATTGATTTTGATGATTTAATTAAGGAAGAAAATGTCAATTTAATGGAAACTGAGTAGTTTCCTTTTTAAGTGTGTTAATAATTTGTTATAATAATTATAAGATAGGAATGATATTGTGGATAAAATTAAGGTGTTTCAAATTGGTTGTGGAAAAATGAGTGCTTATGCGATGCGTTATGCTATAGAAAAAGGAGCTAAGATTGTTGGAGCTGTTGATATTAGTCCTAATATAATTGGCAAAGACATTGGGGAAATTATGGGATGTGATAGGAAGAATGTAATTATAGCTTCAATAGATCAATTAGAAGAATATATAAAAGCTACAAAGCCTGATATTGCTATTGTAACAACTATGAGTTTGCTTAACGATATAAAAGATGTTTTAAGAATTTGTGCAAAATTAGGAGTTAATGTTATAACAACTTGTGAGGAGGCTTTTTTTGCAAGTAATTCAAATCCAACAGCATGGCGTGAGATAGATGTATTGGCTAAAGCTAATAAATGTAGTATTGTTGGAGCTGGTTATCAAGATGTTTTTTGGGGAAATTTAATTGCAGTTTTGGCCGGTTCAACTCATAAAATAGTGAAAATAAAGGGTTCATCTTCTTATAATGTTGAAGATTATGGTATAGTATTAGCAAGAGC
>CANDCB010000038.1 GCA_947383065.1 uncultured Bacillota bacterium
CGTGACTGGAGTTCAGACGTGTGCTCTTCCGATCTACTACATCATAGTAATGAGATAATGTTGATTCTTTCACAAAATATCTCTGAGCATTTAGCCAATTATATGCACATTCGGCTATTTTTTTTCGTTTTAATAAATTCATTTTTTAAACCCCGTTTTCTTAAATATTTTAAGGCATTTAATATAGATAAATTTAAACAGATTTATGCCTTCCTATTAGATTAACTCATTTTTTTTAAAAAATATATTTTAAATAAGAATGACCAACAAAATATTTATAAATTGGATTTAAAAAAATTAAAAATCTTTGAACTTAATCAAAGATTTCAATACCTGTTTTTATTTTAAAACTTGCTATTATATTATCAACACTATCAAGAATTATATCAAAATATTTATTTTCAGCTATATAACTTATAAAAACTAATTTTTCATTTTTCTTGAAGATATAAACTAAAACTTGTTCTTTATCATTTTCATATAAATAAGAATATGCTTCAAATGGTAAATTATTTAAAATTTCTTTATTAATAAGCTTATATTCGGGATTTTGATTTTCTATACTATTAATAAGATCTTCTACTATTTCACTTAATTTAGTATCCATATAATTTTTTTCAAGATTTTTTTCTTGAATATTTATTGTACTTTGACTTTTCTGATGTATCAGTTTTACTTCATTAGTAGCTTTTTTTAATTGCCAAGTACTATCATATGAAAAATTTATATTATCGTTATCGTATGAGTTAATTTTATTTTTAGTTGAATAAGAAATTCCTATTATAATAACAAAACTAATTAATAAAATTATTATTAAATATTTTAAATTTTTCATATTAAACATCTCTTTCTTTTATTTTTACACCTGAATAATTTTTTATAAATTCCTATTTAGAATATATTTTTATAAATTGTACTTTTATACCTAAATTTCAATAATTAAAATAATTAAATAATTTAGATTATCTTTTACGATAATTTTATACTCGTTATTAATATATATTTTTTTAAATTTATCTTCATAAGTTAATTGAAAGCCAGAATTGGCTAATTCTTCAATGTAGTCTGATATTAGATATAAAGAATCTATCATATTATCGGTATTATTTTTATATCTTAAACTTAAGATATTATCAGTATAATAAGATTTTATAAGTGGCAATGATATTTTGTTTTCTAAATCACCTATAGATTTAAATTTATCCCATACTCTATCTTCAATTTTATTATCTTTTTGTTCTTCTTCTATATTTTCATAAAAATTAGTTTTAAAAGTCTCTAAACTAGTGAAATTTATTTCATTAAAATTTTTTTCAATTAATATTTTTTGGATTTTATTTAAATAATTAGTACTATTAGCATAAGATAAATCAGAATTAAGTAAATCTTGGGTATTTATTCCGATTACTTCTCCAGCTTCATTAAATAATGAGGAACCAATATCACTTTCATTTAGTAATAATAGATTTTTTAAACGACCATTATTTTGTGATAAATAAGTTCCATAGCTAATACTAAAGCCACTATTAACTTTACTATTTATCATGAAAAGAGGTGTATTTTCTTTTAAATTTAGTGAATTTCCTAGTTTAACTTTTTGACCAAATTCTTTTGTAGTTTTTAGTAAAACGATATCATAATCAGTTTGAAGGGCAACAATTCCTTCAATATCGTATGTATTACCTAATGAATCATTAATATAAATATAATTACTATTAACTAAAAATTGTTTAAATAAGTTCCAAGAAGTAACAATTATTCCTTCTCTTAAAATAAAACCACTACCATAACCGTTTAAGCCATTTTGTTTCATTCCTGTTATTTGAATGACCGAAGATTTATTAGAATTATATAAATTATTTAATAAAGTTTCATCAATAGTAACTTTCTCTTTGCCAAGTGATAATTTATTAAAAGTACCACCAATTATGTTACCATTATCCTCATTTTTTTGAATATTATTAAAATAATTTTCTAAGTCATCATTTATTGTAAGCCATGGATAATATAGTTTGTATTCATCATTATTATCTTTTTTTAACCAAAAAGCTAATATAACATCTTTTATTCCTTTATTTGTTTTGCAATCATCTAAATAAGCAAAAACCATAATGTCTTTTTCTGTCTCGGCTGTTTTTATATCTTTAATTTTGGTGTTTTCTATATTATGTTCTTTTAATTTATCTAAATATAAATCGATAGCTAAACTTCCTGTTAAAGTATCAAAACCATTAGTTTTACTAATGTAAAGATAATTTGTTAAACTTTTCTTTTTATCATCAATATTATCTTGGTTTAATGATATTTTTACTAGATTGCGAGCTAAGGGAATAATATTTTCTTGATTTATAATTGTTTTATCAAAGTCTTCAATATCTATTGCGTAACTTTTATCTATAGAGTTTTGGATATTTTCTAATTTGTTATTGATATTTATTTTGTCTATATCTATAGTAAAAGCTAAAGTTTTTGTCATAAAAATACTAAATATAATTAAAAAATATATTATTTTTTTCATTCGATCCTCCTTATAATTTTTGTTCTAAAACATTAACAATACAAATACTAGAATAATTAGCGTTAGAGCCATTTAAGTAAACGTCATGAAATGCTTCAGCAATTGTTTCATCATAAATATAAGATCCTTTATTATTTTTGGCAATAGCGTAAGTAGAAATATTTTGTCGGAATTGATTAAATGAAATATTAGGATTAGTTTCTTTATATTTGTTATAAGCCTCAACAAGTATTTTGTAACTAAATGTACCAGCATTAAAATCATCATAAACCTTATATAAGATATTTGAATTACTAACTTTAATAAAATTTAATTGTTTAGATTCGTAATTATTTAATAATGCTATATAAGATAAATAATGGCCAAATTCATGGGCAACTGTACTACTTCTTGTAGCATTTTTGGGAAAATAACCACTTTTTGATCCATAGTCAACTGATGATTTAATTTTAGAATTATTTAAGAAGTATTTAGCATTTAAAAGAATTTGTGTTTTTACAGCAACTGGATATCCTGAAGTTGTATTACTGACAGCAAATGTAAAAATTGGCATGAAGGCGGCGATATACGTTTGATTATTTTCAACATTAGCTAAGGTTAAATTAGTTAAATAATTTCTAGCTGTTGGGTATTTTTCATATATATATTTTACGACATTAACTAGTTCTTTGGCAAATTCTTCATCCATCTCACAAAGATTAACAGCTGTTATTCCGTAATTTTCAATTATTTCATTTTCTAATTTTATAATGTTAGCAGGACATTTGCTTTTTTGTTTAACACTATCACTAGCAATTAATTTAGCTACTTCATTATTATTATGAATTGTAAATTGTTTTGTGTATTGATTATCATATACAATAGATGTAATTCCTTGCGTACTATTTTGAGTTGTCTGACCAGATTTAGATACTCCTGTATATTTAGACATTTCATTTTCTATATTGGCATTTGATGAATTACTTGATACTTTATTTTCATTAGATTCGTGAAAATAGTAATTTCCATTAACTCTATTTTGTGGTCCTTTAATAACTAATAAAATAGCTAAAATCCAGACTGTAATTACTCCTAAATAGGCAAAAACATTTAGAAAATTAAAAGATTTTTTTGAAGTTTTTTTATCAATACTAACAACGTTTATAAAAGCTTCTTTTTCGGTCTTTTTATCATCTTCTTTTTCGATGATTGAATTTACTAGAGGACTTATATAATGTTTTTTGGAATTTTGTTCAAATTTTTCTAATTCTTTTTCTTTAGCTTCTTTGTAATCAATATAATTATTATAATTATTTAAATAAATATCTTTTTTGGGAGTTTTTTTACTAAATTTTATAAATGCTCCTTTACTAACTGTCCCGCCAACTAAAGAAGATGAATCAGGTTCATTTATTTTACTATGGATATTTTTACTTACTTCGCCAATATTTTTAGGTAAAGATTCTCCACAGTATGGGCAAATAGTTAGTTGATTTAATATATCTTTTTGACATTTGGGACATTTCATTTTTATACCTCCATATTTGTAAGGACTTAAAAATTATCTTTTATAGAACTATTTTTACTTATGATTTAATTATAACATGTATATTTTAAGATGTGAATTGAAGAAGTAAATATTTGTAACTTATTATAAAATTATGAAAGTTAAAATTAAAAGCAATATTAAAATTAATAATATTATTGCTTGAATTTTATTGTAAAAGGATATTTTTATATAAGTTAAAAACCGATAAATTGCTCTATCGGTTTTTGATTCAAGACTAGTGCTGTCTTATTTAACTATAATTAAGTTATTTTATATTTTTATAATGCTTTACCATCTAAACTAAAACTTTTAGCATCGGTAATTAAAACATTTATTATTTGGCCTATTTTATCTTGAGCATTAGTTACGTTAACTAATTTCATTGTATCAGTATAGCCAAATACTTTAGTACTATCTTTTTCACTTATACCTTCAATTAAAACAGGAACAGTTTTATTTAAATATTTTTGATTGGCTTTTAAACTATAACTATTAACTATTTCATTTAACTTTTTTAAACGTTCTTCTTTTACTTGATATGGTATTTTATCATCTATTCTGGCTGCGGGAGTACCGACCCTGGGACTATATATAAATGTAAAAGCACTATCATATTGACAAGTTTTTACCACATCTAAAGTTTCTGTAAAATCGTTATCAGATTCATTAGGAAAACCAACTATAATATCAGTAGTAATAGAACAATTTGGAATTCTTTCTTTAATTTTTCTATAAAGTTCTAAATATTCTTCTTTTGTATATCTTCGTCCCATTAATCTTAAAATTTTTGTTGACCCTGATTGAAGGGGAAGATGAATATAAGGCATTATATTATCATATTTAGCAATTACTTCTATCATTTCGTCTGTAAAGTCCCATGGATGTGATGTTACAAAACGCAAACGAGATATTCCTGTTTTACTAACTGCTTTTAATAGTTCTGCAAATGATAATTCATCTTTTAGTTCTTTACCATAGGCATTAACATTTTGACCTAATAAAGTTACTTCTTTATAACCTTTTTTTACTAAGTCTTCAACTTCTTTAATTATCTCACTGCTTTTACGACTTCTTTGTTTTCCTCTAGTATAAGGAACTATACAATAAGTACAAAATTTATCACAACCATATTGAATATTAACCCAGGCTTTTATATTAGAATCTCTTTTATAACTTATATTCTCATAAACATTTCCTTCACATGAATAAACTTCAATGTTTTGTTTATTATTTCTAGATAATAATAAATCCTGTAATTGATAAATATTATGTGTACCAAAAACAATATCAACATATGGATGTTTTTTTATTAAATCATCAACAACATTTTCTTCTTGAGCCATACAGCCGCAAATACCAATAATTAAATTAGGATTATTTTTTTCTTTTTCATGTTTACAACGACCTAAAAAGCCATATAACTTATCATGGGCATTTTCTCTTATAGCACAAGTATTTAAAATAACAACATCTGCATGTTCTATTTTTTCTGTTTCTTCAAAACCTAATGATTCTAAACGGGCTTTAATTTCCTCACTATCATGAACATTCATTTGACAACCATAAGTTTTTAAAAAATACTTTTTTCCTATAAATGATTGTTTATTATAAGACTGTTCTAAATAAATGTAATCAACTTCTTTTGTAGTTCTAATTTTAGCATCATTTAAATTTGGTAAGTTCACTTCTTATCACTTCTTCCAATTACCAATTATAACAGAAGTTAATTATAAAAAAAAGGCTTAATAGCCTTTTATTCCTTCTAATGATTCATCATTGTCAATATATTCTTTTACTTTTATATGACGATATTCAGTTTTGTTATCTCTTATGTAAATATCTTTTATACCAGCATTTATAATCATTCTTTTACATAAGCTGCATGGATTAGATTTTTCTACATAAGTACCATCATTATAATTGATTCCTACTAAAAATAAAGTACTGTCAATCATTTGAGATCTTCTAGCTGATATTATTGCATTTTGCTCTGCATGAACACTGCGGCATAGTTCATAACGTTCTCCTCTTGGAACGTTTAATTTTTCTCTAGTACAATACTTTAAATCACAACAATTTTTTCTTTCTCTTGGTGCTCCTACAAAACCAGTGGAGATTATTTCATCATTTTTAACAATGATTGCTCCGAAATTTCTTCTTAAGCATGTTCCGCGTTCCGCTACGGTTTCTGCTATATCAAGATAATAATTAATTTTATCAACTCTACACATTACTACCACCTTCTATTTAAATTATATCAATAAATATTATTATTTTAAAGAAAAAAGTAGTTTATTAACTACTTATTTAGCCAGCGAAAGGTGTCATATTAGGTGTCCCATTAGGTATTTCAGAAGTGTTAAGAACTTCTGGCCCAGTACCTTGGTTTTCAGTATCATTTCCTTCAATTGAAGCAACAATTTTATTAAGTTTATCTTTAAACTTAACTTCTTCTTCATCTTCAAATCCGAGAAAGAAAATCTTTTCAATTTGATTATGATCAAATAGGCAAACTTGATTAGAACTCAAATATCCTTCAGGGTAAACACAGCCACTGTAATCATATATTTTTTCTTGATTTTCTTGAGCTACTGAACAAAAACCTGTTATCATAGCTCTTTTCTTGCCACCCTTTAATAATACAACGGTTCCAATTGGTAAATATTTTTCTCTCATATAAATCCTCCTATATATTCTTTTGTCTAGTTATTATATAACTATTCCGTCATCTGTTATTTTTGGCGTATCATTTTTTGTCTCATCATTTGTTGATGGTGGCATTGATGGATTTGAGTTATCTTCTTGAATGTTATTCTCTACTTCTTTAATAACGCCTTTTCGATATTCATCATAAATTTTTTGATATTCAACTTTTTCTTGTTCATAATATGCTTTTTTCTCAGCAACAATTTTAGCTTCTTTATTTGCTTCAATTACTGCATCATTATAATTATTAACCGCTTTGTTATATTCTTCGACTTGTTCTTTAGTCCAATATTTTGGATCATTACCACTTTCTTTTTGGATAGATTCTAAGATATTTTTGTAATCTTCTTTAACTGTATTAGCTTTATTAATAGCATTATTAGCTATGGTAACTGAATCATTATAATCATTTTTAGCTAATGTTAATTCTTCACGAGCTTGGTAAACATCTTTTGATATAGGTTTCATATCGATATTGGCTGTTCCACTATCTATATATTCAATGGAATGACCATTATCATATTTTGTATCATGTTCAAGTTCAGAAATTCCTTCATTTTTAGCGATTTCATTTGATAATTTAGTTAAATCTTGTTCTTCCATACCTATTATATATGCTGTTTGACCTTTATCTTTATTGTTAGCAAGTATTACCGCACTTTCATGATCATAGCCAAGCTTTTCTAAGGCTTTTATTTGATCTTCTGTTGACATATTTTCATATTCATTAATATGTTTTACACGATTACTAATAACAGTCTCGCTATCTTTATAATATTCATCACGAGCTTGGTTATCTATTTCTTCACTTGTAATTTGATTTTTAGTTATTTTTTCAATAGATGGCTCTTTATCCATATTGTTCATTTGACTAATTATTTCTTTAGCTTCTTCTTCAGATACTTCTTGTTTGATTGGTGGTTCTTCTGGATTTTCAGGATCTAAAGGTGTATCAGGTTCTTTTGGTTCTTCGGGGGTTTCTGGTTCTTCTGGTAGAGTATCAGGTTCTTCTTCATCTAAAATCTCTGGTCCTTCAGGTTGAGGTGTATCTTGTTTTGAAGTTTGCTCTGATGATGATTCGCCATTATTTGTATTTCCAGAAGTTTCAGTATTATTCTCTATCTTATCATCTTCTTTATCTTCCTCTTTCGGTTCTAATTTAAAGTTTAATCCAGCCATTAAAGAGATCGGAAGAGCG
>CANDCB010000039.1 GCA_947383065.1 uncultured Bacillota bacterium
TCTTCTTCAATTATATCTTTTTCTTTTTGATTTAAAAAGAAATCAATTCCCGTTAAAGCAATATTAGCACTACTCCACGCAACAAATTCACTATCTCCATGCTCACCAATAACATAAGCTTGAATATCTTTTGGACAAATATTTATCTTATTACTAATCAAATAACGAAGACGAGCAGTATCTAAAGTTGTCCCCGAACCAATTACTCTATTAGGAGAAAGCTTAGAATACTTTAATGTTAAATAAGTCATTACATCTAAAGGATTCGTTGCTACTAAAAAAATTCCATCAAAACCACTATCCATTACGCTATTAACAATCTCTTTAAATATAATACTATTTTTATGAATCAAATCCATTCTTGTTTCACCAACTTCTTGTTTAGCTCCCGCCGCAATTACAACTATTCTCGCATCCTTACAATCAAGATACCCACCGACTCTAACTAAAACACGTGATGGACTATAAGCTAAACAATGATTTAAATCCATCGCCTCTCCTTCAATTTTTTCTTTATTACTATCTATTAAAACTAACTCATCAACATAACTATGCTGATTTAATAAAGCATAAGCATAACTCATACCTACATTACCACAGCCAATTAAAACAACTTTATTTTTCATATAATTTCCCACCTTTAATAAAAGTATATCCTACTTATTTTCATAACTTTATTATACTATTTTTTATTAACTTTTAAAATATAAAAAAATAACTCTCTAAATAAAATCATTCAATTATTTGTATACTAAATAAAAGATAAAAATATTACAATTATCTCTTAAAATATTAAATAAGCAATTTAATAAAGCTCCAATAACTAAAAAAAGTAAGTTATAAAAACTTACATTAAAACCTATTCTGAAACAAAAAATCATCTAATTCCCCATTTTCAAAATAAATATATTCTTCATATTTTTCCTGATCTCTAACAGGAAGAAAAATAGATAATTTCACAAAACTATAACCACATTTAGGACACTTATAAGAATAAATTCCACATGCATAATAACCTGTTGGAATATCTCTTTTTTTATTAACTAATTTAAGATTATTAATATAATAACTTGCCTCACTATGAGATACATAATTTCCAACTGACATCGGAAGCATAAAAAGATTCTCTTTATTAAATTCCATTTGTGATGTACACTTCTTACACCAATCATCATGAAAAGGTGCACGTAACTTTCGCCAAAAATTCATCATCATTTACTATTCTTTTTTGCTTCTTCAATCATTTTAACCATCATATCTGCTTTAGATATACCAGTTAATATATAGTCGCTATCCATACGAAAACGTTGATTTGAAGTAAAAGTATCTACATGTATTTTTATATCATCAACCTTAAAAACAAAACGTACTCTAAAGCTACCTTCCATAAAGCCTGATCCACTTTTTCCATCATCCACATATGCTTCTTGAACTCGTGCTGCTGGTATAACATATGTTTTAAAAGGATTCCAAAAAAATAATAAACCTATTTCTCCTTTTTTTAAATCAATTATAACAACTTTTCCACGGCCATAAAAAGACTGATTTCTATTAAATTTTTGTTCATCTAAAGTTTTCTCAAAATTCTTAGTTTTAATTTTAAAAAGTATCGTTCCTCCAAAAGCCCACCAAATAAATGATAAAAATGGTGGTATCATAAATAATATTACAGCCATTGTTCCGTCTGGAAAAAATAAAATTCCAATCGTATAACATATCGCCCATATAACTATAGGTATCAAAATATATCCTAATAAATACATTATATTAATTTTTTTAATCTTTTCTTCTTTCATATTTACCTCTCTTTAATTAATTTTTTAATAATAAAAATATTATTATTCCCATTCAGCTTCTTTTTTCTTTTTAGGTGGAAAAAAGTAAGGAAAAATACCTAATTTAGAACCTATTGTATGAAATATTGGAAAAGTAATAACTACCACTAAAATTTGAATTAACATTATTGTACCATCAACATAGTACTCATCACTTATAATCTCTGCTTCCCCTACCATATCAATATAAAAGTCTTTTCGATCAAGTTCTTCTTTATATTCTATTTGTGAAATAAAAGTCTTATCTAAAGATAAATCTTCTTTAACAATACGTCCAACTGGCAAAATTGAAGTCCCAGAATAAATAGAATCTCCCACACTAGTTACAGAATCACTATTTATTCTTGCGGCCACTTTTTCATTTGAAGGTAAAGTTACAGCATATAAATACATTCCTTTATAATAACCTGCACCCTTATTACGATACTGAATTCCTGGAGATTCAATAGTGAATGTATCATGAGATAATAAGTCCTCAACATTTTGAGCCCTAAAAACCTCACTACCCGCAATACCACCAATTTCATTTTCTAAAACCTTATGCTCATCTTTATATTCTTCATATTTTTCAGGTAATATTTTATTAGCAATATTTTCTGCTCCCCATGAGAGAAGAACACTAAAAAGTAAGCAAAGCCAAATATCAAATCGTAAAATATGATACCTCATAATCTCACCCCTTCCTTGCAATTTTCAATATTAGTCTAACTCTATAAAATACAATTTTCAATAACATTTTTTTTATTTATTAAAAAAATTTAAAACATCTTTATAAACCTCATCTTTTTTCTTTTCAGCTAATATTTCATGTCGCATCTTAGGATAATCAATATAAGCTATTTTAGAAAAACCAGCTTTTTTCAAAACTTCACGAGACTTTTCCGCTCCTTTAGTTTCTCCTGTACACGGATCATCTTCACCCCGTAAAAATAGAAATTCAAGATTTTTATTTATATCATGATACTTTTTAACATTATTCATTTTTATAACTAAATGATATAAATCATTAAAAGCTGAACAGGTAAAACCTATCCCACAATATGGGTCATTAATATATTCAACAACATTTTCTTCATTATAACTTAACCAATCAACTTGCGTTTTAGTATTTTTAATTACTTTATTAAATTGACCAATACTTAAATTACTTAAAAATTTAGACTTATATTTTGCCCCTTTAAAAAACTTAATTATATTAGACACTACTATTCCCATATATGCTCCAAGTTGAAAATTTGGATATCCAGATAAAATTACTTTAGTATAATGTTTAGAATAATCCCTTAATAAAACTCTGGTTATAATCGTTCCCATAGAATGTGCCAAAATATAAATTGGCTTATTTTTATATGTTTCTTCTATATAATTCGTTATAATTTTTTGATCATTTATTAATTCTAAATACCCCTTTCTATCTTTAAAATGTCCTAATATAGGAGCATTTTTTCCATGACCACGTAAATTAGAACTAACTACAGTATATTTATTTTTATTTAAAAAGTTTATTAATTCTTCATATCTTTCTTGATGTTCTTCCATTCCATGAACAATTTGAATAATAGCTTTAGCATTTTCCACTTCAAAAATATGTAATCCTAACAAATAATTATCTTCTGCTTTTAAATTAACTAACTTCATACTAATACCTCATTTATTTTAACATTATTACTATCTTATTTTACTACCAAAAGGAAGTAAAGACAATTTAGCAATTTTAAAAAATTGAAGCCCAAAAGGAATACCTATAATTGTTAAACACCAAAGACAACCAAAAAACATATTTTCTATAAACATAGGTAAACAAAAAAATAAAACCCATATAATATTCGCTATAAAAGAAGGAAACCCTCCCCCATAAAAAACATCTTTCCCAAAAGGTGCAAAAGACAAAGTAGCAAACTTAAAGCATTGAAGTCCATAAGGTATTCCAATAATCGTCAAACACCAAATAATACCAGCCATAATCCAAGATAAACCACTTAAAAAACCACCAAACAAAAACCACAAAATATTTCCAATTAAACTCATAAACAAATATCCTTCTATAAAATATAGTTTTAAATTAATATATTATCACAATATTTAATATCAAAACTTCCTTATTTTTTTATTTAATAAAGTTAAAACTTTAAACCTTATATCTTTTTACTAATCTATTAGAATAAGGAGATATAACTTCATTTATATATACAGCGCCAAATTTATTTAAAATTTTAGGTGTTATCTGATTCTCAATATAATGACAAACTATAACTTCTTTAATACCTAAACTCTTACTTAATTTAACTAATTCTTTTAAGATTTTAGTTGCATATCCTTTTTTTCTTTCTAAAGGTCTAACTCCATAAGCAATATGTCCCCAAATGTCATAACCTTTCTCAGTCAGTTTATTGCGAATACATCCTAATCCAATCAAATAATCATTATCATAAACTAAATAATAATGCCCTTCATTATACCAATCAACATCCTCATGGCAACCATTTAATCTTCTATCTAATTCCTCTAATATTTTTTGATAATCATCTTTACTTTGACATGGTATCTCTAAAACATCAGGTACTAAATCACTCTTAAAATTAATAAATTCATTATATAAATCTTGATAATCATCATAATCCCTCATTGTAAATCCTCTTAAATTAATCAATTAATTCATCTCCTTCTCTAATATTAATTAACTTACCAATCTTATTTAACATCTTCATTAACTATTTCATTTATACTAACAAGATCCTTTATTCTAAAATATTGCTTAATTGTTTTTTTCTTACCTTTATTATAATATTCAAATAAAAACCATTCTTGGTCAAAATCAATAATCTCTCCAATAGTTTCATAACCACACGAAAATAAATACTCATTTTCTATATCATCATTTTCTATTTCTAAAACAACCTTTTTTCCCAGATAATTTCTTAATAAAAAATCACTATTCTTTATATCATCACTTTTTATTTCCTGATTTTTAATAACTTTATTTAATTTACTTTCTAAGTCAATTAGTAAAATAATTATTATTATATAAAAATACCAATTCATAATTACTCTCCCTCAATACAAGTAATTGATGAAATAAGTTTCATATCAACTAACTTAGTAATCTTTTTCTTCTTATATTTAAACTCCAATTTTATAAAATTTTGAGAAATATCTAAAACCTTATAAATAGTTCCACTAAACATACGATAATCATCAGTTTCTATATCTAAAGTAACAAGCTTATCCTTTAATGAATTTAAAATAAACTTATTTTTAAGACATACTACTTCTGTATCTTTACATACTAAATCATTTAAATCTATTTTAAAGATTTCAGCTATAATTAATGCTTCCTTAATATTTGGAGCAGTTAAATTACTTTCCCAACTAGATAATGTTTGACGCGATACCCCAATTTTACTAGCTAATTTTTCCTGTGTTAAATTATCTTTTTTTCTTAACTCAATAATTTTCTCTCCAATTGTCATATAATCACCTCAAAATTATCCTATTATATTTTTTTAAATTAGTATATAAAATTTACTTAACATTATGCCAAATTAAATTTACATTAATTAGCTTTATACAAATAACATGTTTCATCATGTGAATAAATAACTCCAATAGCTTGTAGATAAGAATAAATAATAGTCGATCCAACAAATTTCATTCCTCGAGTAATTAAGTCTTCTGAAATAGCATCTGATACATCATTAGTTGTTTTATTAACTTCATAAATTATTTTATCATGAGTAAAAGTTCTTAAATATTCATAAAAAGAGCCATATTCTTCTTGTATATTTTTAAATATTTTAGCATTATTAATACTAGCTTTAATTTTTAATTTATTACGAATAATATCCTTATTTGTTAATAATTCGTTAATCTTTTCCTCCCCATAATTAACTATTTTATCTATTTCAAAATTATCATAAGCCAAACAAAATGCTTTCCTTTTATTTAAAACACATTCCCATGATAAACCAGCTTGAAAAGATTCTAAAATTAACATTTCTAACAAATACTTTTCGTTAAAGTTTACTTTTCCCCACTCAGAATCATGATATTTCACATACAAATCATTCTTTAAATTACACCATTTACATCTATTCATAAAATCACCATATCTCACTTCTTACTTAATTAAATTAATCATTCCACATATATTTTTTTATATCAACATGTTCTTCATCTATAAAAGATACCCCTTCTTTAAGTAAAAGCTCTTTTTGTAGAGAAAAATGAGGTGCCAAACGTCCCTTATGATTTACAACCCGATGACATGGATAAGAGCCGAAATATTCAGACATACTTAAAATTTTTCCAACTAAGCGAGCATTTTTAGGGCGACCTATTAAAGAAGCAATCTGTCCATATGTTGCCACTTTCCCATATGGGATTTCACTAACCAAAGCTAACACTTCATATATTAAATCATCATCCAAAACCTTTTTCATTAAAATCTCCTTTTTATAAAAAAATTTCAACACTTATAATTATTTCTAAACACAATTTACATAATTTTTTACTACCTAAATAATTTAACAAAATTTATCTCCATTCCTAATAAAATTATAATATAAATTTCATCTCTTGCGTAAAAAAAGAATATCTTTTATCTTAGATATCCTATAATAAAAATATATAATAATTTAAAATTCTTTTTTAGCATAAATCTTAGAAGATATAAAATAAGAAACACCTAATAAAGAAATCGCTAATATTAATAAAATATACGGCCAATAACTTTCCAAAAATAATAAAACTGAGCTCGATAATTTAAAAATTTTCATTTTAGCTAATACTGTAATAATACATGATATACCAAAAGTTCCAACAAAAAAGCCTATACGTGCTTTTTCCATCCCATATTTAAAAATAAAAGGGAATAACAAAGATTGAATCACAACACAAGCAAATAAACTTCCTAAAGACACACTAATTAAATAATCCCAATCTATATTATTTTTTATAAACCCAATTAAAATTAAAGATATTATAGTTAAAAGAAAAGAACCTAATATCAATAACAAACTAGCTATATACTTAGCTCGAACAGTATTTTTTCGTCCATCTGGAAAACTAATAACAAATGCATTAAATTTATTATATTCATCATAACTAAAAGTTGACATAAATATCATAATACTCATAAAGACCAAGATAAAAGAAATATCACTAAAACCTTGAAAAGCCATAAAAATAAAAACTATTAAAAAAACTACTAATACTTTTAGATTATTTCTAATCATTAACAAATCTTTTTTTATTAATCCTAACATTATTTCTCCCCCTTTATTATTAAAACCATCAATTCTTCTAATGTAATCTTATCAATAATAAAATTCTTATATTTTTTAGCTATTTTTTCTTTATCTTTTATTAAAATTTCATAATTATATTTTTGCTTTCTATAACTTACTATATCTTCTTTAAAAATTTTAGAAAAATCCTCAATATCACACTTTAAAATACCATAATTTTCTAATAATTCATCACGATTATTATCTAAAAGTATTTGACCTTGATCAATAAATAAAATTTTATCAGCAATATGTTCTAAATCACTAGTAATATGTGTTGAAAATAAAATTGTATGTTCATTATCAGCTACAAACTTTAAAAATATATCTAAAACTTCACTACGAACCACTGGATCTAACCCACTTGTTGGTTCATCTAAAATAAGTAGTTTAGGATGGTGAGCTAAAGAAACAGCAATCTCTAATTTTTTACGCATTCCCTTAGATAAATCTTTTATTTTTTTATCA
>CANDCB010000040.1 GCA_947383065.1 uncultured Bacillota bacterium
TACCGTGACTGGAGTTCAGACGTGTGCTCTTCCGATCTTAAAGATAAAAAGTATTTTATATACTGTAATGGAGGTTTAAAAAGTAAAAAAGCTGTTAATATTTTAGAATTTTATGGTTATGATGTAACTTTAGTCTATAAATAATAAAGAACATATCTAACATTACAAGTTAAAATTTATTTAGCTTGTAATGTTTTTTTGTATAAAAATGTTAAGGTATATCCAGAACAATTGTTTTTTAGCCTTTATTAATTTATAATAGAAGTGTGATGTTTTTATGGAAGTACTTGATATTTTAAAAAATTTAAGTTCAATTTTAAATGATACATTAATGAGCGCTGGTATGTGGGCTCCAATCTTAAGCTCTATATTGATTGTTCTTGAAGGCATTTTAGCTTTCTTACCCTTAGTAGTATTTGTTACAGTAAATATGTTAACTTTAGGAACCTTAATCGGCGGTACTTTATCTTGGATTTTAACTACAATTGGTAGTTTTTTAGCCTTTTATTTATGCCGTCAAGGTTTTAGTAAATATTTTCAAAAATTTATTGGTGGTAAAGAAAAAATGTCTAAAGCTATGACTTTTATTGACAATTTGAAATTTAAACAATTAGTTTTAATAATTGCTATACCTTTTGCGCCATCTTTTTTTATAAATGTAGGTGCCGGTCTTTCCAAAATACCAATAAAAAAATATTTTTATGCTTTATTAATTGGTAAAATATTTGTCATAATTTTTTTAGGTTATATAGGATGTAATTTAGTAGAGTGTTTAAAAAATCCTCTAATGTTTATCAAAGTTATTCTACTTATAATAGGAGCCTATATTTTTGCTCAAATAATAAATAAAAAATTTGCTTTAGATGAGAGGTTTTAAAAATGGAGTATTTAATTATAATTTTATTAATAATCTTAATTATTATATCTTTACTTAATCTATTAAAGAAAAATGACTCTTTAGAGATTGTTGAAAAATTAGGTAAACTTGAAAAAAATATTAATAATGATTTAGCTGATTTTAAGTTTGATATAAATAAATACTTAACAGAAGATTTTAATAAATTAAATGAAAATATTGAAACTAAACTTCTTTACATAAATAACCAAGTTAATGATCGTATAGACAAAAACTTTGAAAAAACCAATAAAACTTTTACTAATATTTTAGAAAGACTTACGAAAATTGATGAAGCACAAAAGAAAATTGATAGTTTATCAACTGAAATAGTTAGTCTTCAAAGTGTTTTAACTGATAAAAAAACTAGAGGTATTTTTGGTGAAGTTAACTTAAATTATATTTTATCATCTATATTTGGTGAAAATAATAAAGGGATATATGATTCTCAACATCAAATGAGTAATGGCTTTATTGCCGATACCATTTTATATGCTCCTAAACCTTTAGGAACTATTTGTATTGATAGTAAATTCCCTTTAGAAAATTATGAACGTATGACTGATAAAAAATTATCTAATTATGAACGAGAAAATGCTACAAAACTATTTAAAAATGACGTCAAAAAACATATAGATTCTATTAGCACCAAATATATTATTCCTGGTGAAACTGCCGATGAAGCAATAATGTTTTTACCAGCAGAAGCAATTTTCGCTGAAATAAATGCTTATCATCCAGAATTATTGAAATATTCATACGAAAAAAAAGTTTGGATAACTAGTCCAACAACTCTTATGAGTACTTTAACAATAATTGAAATGATATTAAAGAATATGGAACGCGATAAATATGCAAAAATTATCCATGATGAATTAAATAAATTAAGTAAAGAATTTATTAAATATCGTGAAAGATGGGATAAATTATCAAGAAGTATAGATACAGTTACAAAAGATATAAAAGAAATAAATATCACCACAGATAAAATTACAAAAAGATTTGATTCTATAAATAGCGTTGATATTAATTTATTAAATAATCATGATGATACTACCTAAACCATATAAAAAGAAATAAGCCCAAGCCAAGACAATAAAAAGATAATTTATAAATTTTATTTTTATTGTACAAATTTTTGATATATTTTAACATTTGAATAGTTATAATAATGCCTAAAAAAATACCTAATAAATTTTCTAAAACATAATTTGTATTATTAAAAAAATAAATAATTCCTGGTATTCCGGATATCATATAATAGGGGATAGTAAGAGTAAAAGTTAATTTAAAAGAAACATCTTTATTGAAATTTAAACGACTTAACATAAATAAAATAATACATAAAGGTGATAGAGTAGGAATAAAAGTAAAAATAAGTGATAAACCTATTAAGAAACCAGTTTTATAATTAAAATCACTAAAGTTTTTATTACCTTTTTTATTATTCATAAATAATATTAAAATAGCTGTTATTATATAAGAAAAAGCTATAGTCTCTATACTAAAATGTTTTTTTCTCATTAAAATAAAAATAATACTTCCTAAAAAAGTAGCCAAAATATAAATTTTAATAAATTTATATTTTTTTTTCTTAAATTCACTATACTTTATTCTTTCAATTTTATCTTCTTTTTTTATTTTCTTTCTTTTAAAAAAAAGAAAAATATCTTTTTTAAAAAAATATAAAATTCCCATAATAACAGCAATATTAAAAAGAGAAATAGCCTCATAATTTTCAAACATCTTTGTATTAAAAGTCCAATTAAATATTTTTGTATGACTTTCACAAGAAATAGGAAGAATACTTGTTATAATACACATAAAGCTTAAAAAAACTGTTTTTATAAGTTGCATATAATCACCTTTTCATCTTTAATAATATTTAAATAAAATAAAAATATACTTATATTATGAAAAGATTATTATATTTATTATTAGGAATTTTTTGTTGCAGTATGAGTCTTAGTATTATAGTTATTTATTTTAATCTCTTATTATATGGCTTCAGTTTTTGGTATTTTATTAAAATGATTTTAAAAACATGGGAATTTTATTTGCTCTTTATAGGACTATATTTAATATTAAAAAAAGAATAGATTAATAATCTATCTTCATTGCTTTTTTGATATTTTTCATTTGAAACTGAGCTTTTTCCTTAGCTTTTTTTGTTCCCTCTAATAATATTTCATCGATTAATTGTGGATTATCTTCATATTTTTTTCTTCTATCCTTAATATCTTTTAAAAATTCATTCATTTTATCAACTAATTCTTTTTTACATAACACACATCCACGTTTTCCTTCTTTACATTCACTACATATAGTCTTTAAATTATCTTCATTATTAATTAATTTATGATAATAATAAACCATACAAATATCAGGATTAGCTGGATCATCTTTCTTAATCTTATTAGGATCAGTAATAGCCCCCATAATTTTTTTTCTGATTGTTTCTTCATCATCTACTAAATAAATAGCATTACCAAGACTTTTTCCCATTTTATCATTACCATCTAACCCCTTAATACGCTTAGTTTCAGAAAGATAGGCATTTGGTTCTCTTAAAGTCTCACCATAAATACTATTAAACTTACGAACTACTTCACGACATTGTTCTATTAAAGGAAGCTGATCTTCTCCAACAGGAACTAATTCGCCATCAAATATAGTTATGTCAGCTGCCTGCGAAATAGGATATCCTAAAAAACCATAAGTTATACTTTCGCCATCATTACCAAACAAATCTTTTTTTTGAGCAATTTCAGCTTTCACTGTAGGATTTCTCTGTAATCTAGCAACAGTTACTAAGTTTGAATAAAAAACTGTTAATTCTGCTATTTCTGGTATTTGAGATTGAATAAAAATATTAACCTTTTCTGGATCGATTCCAATTGCTAATAAATCAGCAGTAAGCTCTCTAACATTTTTTCGAACTTTACTAGGATTATCAAAATTATCAGTCAAAGCCTGAACATCAGCAATTTCCAAATAAAAATCATATTCATTTTGAAGTTTTACCCAATTTTGTGCCGCTCCAAATAAATGACCTAAATGTAAATTACCTGTAGGTCTTATACCAGTTAAAATTGTTTGCTTCATAGTATCACTCCTTCTAGATATTTTAACATAATATGTATAAAAAGTTAATTATAAACAATAATAAAACTAAAAGGAGAATACTTATGAAAAAAATATATTATATAGTCCTATTAATAATTTTCACTACCATCTTAACAGGTTGTTTTGGTCAAAAAACTGCTAAAGAAGCTGTAAGTGAATATTTAGAAATGTACGTTACTTTAGATAGTAATGTTGTTGATCAAGTAAATGAATTTGTCGAACATGAAAATTTAACTGATGATCAAAAAAAGATTTATAAAGATATTCTAAAAAAACAATATAGTACAATGACTTATTCTATTTTAAATGAAACATATAATGGAGATACAGCTTTTATTAAAACCAAAATAAATGTCAGAGATTTATATCGTGCCCAAAAAGAAGCTTTTTCATATTTTAAAGATCATAAAGAAGAATTTAATGATAATGAAGGAACATATAATAAAAGTCTTTTTTTAGACTATAAATTAAACGAAATGAAAACTTCTAATGCTCGTACATCGTATGAAATAGAATTTAAAGTAATAAAAAACGGGATGAATTACGAAGTTACAGAGCTTACTAATGAAGATTTAGAAAAAATACATGGTATTTATAATTATGAACTATAGGCGATTATAATCGTCTTTTTTATATGAAGATAAAAAATTTTATTAATTTAGTTTATCTAAAAAAATCACTTTGAAATCTTTATGTTCAATACTATACATGTTATAATTTTTATAAATGAAGATTAAGGAATTTTATATGAAGAATTTTAATAATAGTTATTTAAAAAAATTTATTTCTCGCCATCAACTAGTAATTATTATCTTTTTATGTGCCTTGATGGTTAGTATTTTATTTTACTGTTTTAAAGATAGTTATTCTACTCGTTTATTAAATGAAGATTTTAATGAAATTCAAAATTTTATTAAAGAAATAAAAGAAAAAGATAAAGATATATATAATAATTTGGCAGTAAAAATAGTTAAAAAAGAAGTTAAAGGCATTGATATCTCAGAATTTCAGCATAAAATAGATTGGGAAAAGGTTGCTTCATCAAATATTGATTTCGTGATGATAAGATGTGGTTATAGAAACTTAAGTAATGATGAATTACATGTAGATAAAAATTTCGAATATAATATAAGTGAAGCTAATCGTTTTAATATACCAGTAGGTGTTTATTTTTACTCAACTGCTATAAATAAAAAAGAAGCTCTAGAGGAAGCCAGTTTTGTTTTAAACTTAATAAAAGATTATAATATAACTTATCCCGTTGCTTATGATTTTGAACTTTTTCAAGCTAAAAGAACAAAAGGCGTTAGTGATGAAACAATAAATGATAATGCTCTTTATTTTTTAGATTATATTAAAACTCATGGCTATAATGGCATGTTGTATACTAATTTACAAGCTTTAAAAAATCATTGGCATATAAAAAAATTTAAAGACTTTTATTTATGGTATGCCCAATATATCGATATACCTACATATAATGAAGACTATATAATGTGGCAATATGCTGATAATGGTCGTATAGATGGTATAGTAGGCAAAGTGGATTTAAATGAAGGTTATTTATCATTTGAAGCAATTAATAAAAAGTAAAAATTCTCTATATTTTATAAAAAAATAAAATTACGGACATTAAAAAGTCCGTTTTTTCATAAAATTATTTAGGTGAATATATGAAAAAGCTAATTTTATTAATTATTTTATTTTGGCCTTTTTTGGTTCATGGTATAAGTGCTAATTCTTATATAGTTATGGACATGGAAAGTGGTAGAGTTTTAGAAGGAAATAATATTGATAAAGTAAGTTTAATTGCTAGTACAACAAAAATTTTAACTGCTATTACTGCCATTGAATATGGTAATCTAGAAAGCACTGTTAGAATTAGTGAAGATGTTTTAAAATCTTATGGTAGTGGAATATACATTCAAGTAGGAGAAGAACTTACATTAGATGATTTATTATATGGGCTTATGTTACGTAGTGGAAATGATGCAGCTTTAGCAATAGCATCTTCAGTCGCTGGTTCTAAAGAGAGTTTTGTTTATTTAATGAATGAAGTAGCAAAAAGTATTGGCATGAATTCTTCATCTTTTGTAAATCCTTCTGGTTTAGAAGAAAATAATGGTGAAGCTAATACCTCAACGGTATATGATATGGCTCTTTTAACTCAATACGCCATGAAAAATGAAAACTATCGCCGTTATGTTAGCACTAAAGAAATTACTGTTAAATCTAGTATGAAGACCTATAAATGGATAAATAAAAATAAGCTTTTAAGAAATTATGAATATTGTACAGGTGGTAAAACAGGATTTACTGAAAAAGCTCGAAGAACATTAGTGACTACAGCTAGTAAAAATGATATGTCCCTAATAGTCGTGACATTTAATGATGGTAATGATTTTGCTGATCATAAAGATTTATATGAAAAATATTTCAATAATTATAAACGTGTAAAAATTCTTGATAAAAATACAGATTATGGTGAAGGATATAACTTACGAAATGATTTTTATATAGTAAAAAAAGATGATGATAAAATTGAAACTAAGGTAAATAAAGATAAATTAAAAAAACCTTTAGATGGGTATATTGTTGGTAATATTGAAATTATCTTAAATGGTGAAGTAATTGGTAAAAGAAACTTATATTATGAACATATAAGTATTCAAAAAAATAAAAGTTTTTTAAGTAAATTAATTGATTTTATAAAGTTCTGGTGATTAGATGATTAATAAAATATGGTTTATATTAATTTTTATTGGCGTATTCTTTTCCTTTATTAATGGTAAGACTGATATGGGAGATATTATTTTAAATAGTTCTAATGAAGCCTATAATTTGATTTTATCGATTGGTCCTTTAATTGTTTTATGGTCAGGAATTATGAACATTGCAAGTAAAAGCGGCTTACTAAGTAAATTTAGTAAACTTTTAAAACCACTTCTAAGTCGTTTAATGCCTAAAGATAATAGTGATAAAGCTATGGAATATATTTCTTCTAATATAGCTGCTAATATGCTCGGTTTAGGTAGTGTGGCTACCCCAGCGGGTTTAAAAGCAATGAAAGAACTTGATAAAGTTAATAAAAATAAAGGGATTGCTACTGATTCAATGATTACATTTCTAGTTTTAAATACGAGTGGTGTAACCATTATTCCAATGACAGTTATTGCTTTAAGAAAAGCATATGGAAGTCTTAATCCTATGTCAATTATTGTTCCAAGTCTTATCGCTACCTCTATTAGTACCATAGGTGGACTTACCTTAGACTATATTATTAGGAGGAAAAATGCTAAATAACTATATAATTCCCATAATTGTTATAATTATTATATTTTATGGTTTCATAAAAAAATGTGATATTTATGATGATTTTATTGAAGGCGCTTTAGACGGACTAAAAACACTTATCGATATTATAGATCGGAAGAGCACACGTCTGAACTCCAGTCACGGTACCTTATCT
>CANDCB010000041.1 GCA_947383065.1 uncultured Bacillota bacterium
GTTAAGTTATACGATATTTCTAAAAGTATTTGTCAAAATACTTATTTAATAGAAACTGTATTAGATTTAAATGAGGAGATATCTAGGTTTAGTAAAGTAGGAGTAATGGCCGGAGCTTCCACTTCTAAAGAGTTAATAGATGAAATCTTAGTGGAGTTGGAGATGAGATGATGAAATTTTGGGAGAATAAAAATGAGTTAGCATTACAATTTTGTGCTTGGTATGTTGTTGAAATATTTTTGTTATTTCAAATGTATGATCGTAATATGTTATTTATGTTGATACCACTTTTTATATTTTTTATATATTTTCTAATAAGTATATTTTGTAAAAATAGTAAAATTATAAATGTAATTGATAAGGTATTAGCTTTACTTATTATAGTTAGAACTTTTTTAGCTATTATAAATATGAGTCATATAATAATTAATGAAGAACCTTTTCTTTTATTTTATACTTTTATTTATTCAATAACTGTTTTGGTAGAATTATATATATTTTATAGATTATTATGGGGGAAAAAAGAAATAAAGAAAAATAGATTTTCATTACCATTATTTATATTTGCAATTGTTATTATTATCCATGGAGTTACTTTTATTTTATTACATTTTCTAGATGGTCAAAGTAAGTCTATTACATATGTAATAGGATGTATTATAGCAATGATATTAAGAATTATTTTAATTAAGTATTTTTCTTTATATGTAAAAGAAGAAAGAGGATAAATTTTTTTAAAAATCTACGTAAGGAATGGAATGTAGATTTTTTTTTATTTGGATGTAATATAAAAATTTATAATTATAAGGGAGAGGTAAATTTTTTACATAAAATAAAGTATTTTGTAATATTTTTATAATAGGATGTATATTAAAGAAAGGTTTAATCAATTATAGTTTTGAATAAGATTGATTATATGAGAGATTATGAATTTTATAGAAATATTAATAGTTAGTATAGGTTTGGCCATGGATGCTTTTGCGGTAGCTGTTTGTAAGGGGATTAACTGTAAAGAGATTGATAGAAAGAAGTGTTCTTTAGTTGGAATTTTTTTTGGTGGATTTCAAGCTCTTATGCCGTTAATAGGATTTTATATTGGAGCTGGTTTAAGAAGTTTAGTTATTGCAATTGATCATTATATTGTTTTTGGTATTTTAGTTGTTATTGGGGCGAATATGGTATATGAATGTTTTTGTGAAAAAATTGACAATTTTAATAGTGAAATAAATGCTAAGTCTCTTTTTTTGCCAGCTATAGCAACTAGTATTGATGCTTTATCTGTAGGAATTACTTTTGCTTTTTTAAAAGTTAATATTTGGTTATCTATTTTAGTGATAGGGGTAGTAACTTTTATCTTATCTTATGTAGGAGTTTTAATTGGTAATAATTTTGGAAATAAAAGTGAGCGTAAAGCAAAATTAATTGGTGGAATAATTTTAATAGTGATGGGGATTAAAGTTTTGTTTGAACATTTTAAATAAAAAGTTATTTATTTGTTAATAAATGTAGTAAAATATGAGTATAAATGGTTGTTTGCAACCTGAACATTACAAAAATCAACTTAAAATTGGTAGAACGCAACCGAGGTAATTTATATAATTGAAGCATGAATGGAGTGAAAGTTTATGAATTTAGCAGATAATTTAAAGAGAATAAGAAAAGAAAATAATCTGTCACAAGAACAATTAGCAGAGAAACTTGGAGTTTCAAGACAAGCAGTAAGTAAATGGGAATCGGGACAATCATATCCAGAAATGGATAAAGTATTACAGATTTGTTCTTTATTTAATTTAAATATTAATGAACTTATAAATGAAAATATAAAAGAAGTAAATGAAAGAAAAGAAGCAAAAAAGATTTCTAATAAGTATATTGATAGTTTTTTTGAATATTTAACAAAAGTAGTTGATATGTTTAGTAGTATGAAATTTAAACAAATATTTTTCTGCTTATGTGAACAAGTAATTGTATTTTTAATAATATTTTTTGTTCTTTCAATGATTGGTTTGGTTGGTGAAAGTTTTGTTAGAAATATTTTATATAATTTTTTACCATCAAGTATTTATTATTTTATTTATAATTTTTTAGCAGGAATATTTTTAATTGTGGCATTTATTGTTGGGGTAGTAATTTTCTTTCATATTTTCAAAGTAAGATATCTAGATTATTATGAAATTGTTAGGGAAGATAAAAATATTGATTCAGGAAAAAACAATAAAGAGAATAATAGTAATTTTATAGATAATGAAAATGAAGAAAGTATTTCTAATGATAAAGAAAGTAATAAGATTATTTTAGAAAAGAAGAAAGAAAATATTATAATAAGAGATCCTAAGCATTCAGAATTTAAGTTTATTTCAGGTTTAGGGAAAGCCATCTTATTATTTATAAAGTTTATAGCAGCTTGGTTTTTAATGTTTTTAGCTTTTGGAATGATAGCTTTAGTTATGTGTTTATCTTTAAGTTTTGTTTTTATTAAAACAGGAACTTTATTTGTAGGTTTTTTATTAGCGATACTTGGATGTATTTTAATTAATGAAATATTTATAGAGATTTTATATAATTTTATAGTTAGTCATAAATATGCTAAAACAAGAATGTTTATTATAGGTTTGATTTCATTAATTAGTATTGGTTTAGGATCAGGTTTAATGGTTGTTGGTATTTCTGATTTTGATATAGAAAATGAAACTGTTGATTTAGTAAATACAGATTATACTTTAAATATGAAAGATAATTTAATGATAGCAAGATATTATTATGATTATAAAATAGAGTATAAAGAAGAAGAACGTGAAAATATTAAATTAGTTATTACACATTCAAAATATTATACTAGTAATATAGAAGAAAGTGATGGTTTAATATTTATTAATGATTATGTTCCTTCTGAAGATGCAATGAAGATGCTTAGAATATTTATTGATAATTTTAATAATAAAAAGATTTTAAATTATAATAATCAACAAACTGTAACTGTATATGGTTCAAAAGAAAATATTGAAAAAATGCAGAAGAATAGAAATGAATATTTAAATGATAGACAAAGACTTGCTAAAGAACTAGATGATTATATAAATAAAATGAATAGATTAGAGACAGATAACGAACGTTTAGAGGAATTGCTTGAAAGAGTTGGATATGTTGTTGTAAGAGATCGTAATGGTTATATTATAGATATTTATAAAGAATATTATGAACAATAAGATGTAATATTTGGTAATTAAGATAGATATATAATAAGTGTATTCTATCTTTTATTGTGGTATAATTTTAGATGTAAAGAGGTAGAGAATATGGAGAAGTTTTTTGTTAGGTTAGCTATGCCTGAAATTCAAACTGATAGTATTGTTGATGGGGAAGGAATTAGAAGTGTTATATGGTTTCAGGGATGTAGTCATAATTGTTTGGGATGTCATAATCCAGAAACACATGATTTTAATAAAGGAGTTTTAAAAGATATTAATGAATTAAAAGAAGAAATAAAAGCTTTAGAAGCTCAAAGCGGGGTGACTTTTTCGGGGGGAGATCCGATGATGCAGATTGAAGCTTTGGTTGAATTAGCAAAGTGTGTTAAAGAAAGTGGCATGAATGTTTGGGTATATACGGGTTATACTTTTGAAGAAGTTTTGAAGCTAGCTGAAAAGAATAAAAATTATAGAAAAGCATTAGATTATATTGATGTATTGGTTGATGGAAAATTTGAATTATCATTAAGAAGTTTTGATGTTGAATTTAGAGGCTCAAGTAATCAAAGAATAATTGATGTAAAAAAGAGTTTAGAAAGTGGTAAAGTCTTTAAAGTAGAAAAATATAAATAGTTGATATAAGTTAAAGTTTAATAAATTTATTTTATGTTTTTTAAGTCTTGTATAAAGACTTTTTATTATATTTAAATATTAGAAAAAGATGGTGCTTAATTTGTGTTCTTTATAGTTGAAATTGACTTTTCTTTTTTCTTTTTTTATGTATAATAGGTCGTAAGTGGGTGACTTTTATGGGGAATATAAAAATAAAAAATTTAAAATTCACTTATGATGGTAAAAATGAAATAATTAAAGAAATTAACTTTACTTTAAGAAAAGGTAAAACATTAAGTATTATTGGTGAATCTGGCAGTGGGAAAACAACTCTTTTGAAAATTTTAAATGGCGAATTAGAATATGAAGGAGAAATCTTAATTAATGGAACTTTGGTTAAGAAAGAAAACTTGGAAGAATTAAAGAAAATTTTTGTTGCAGTTTTTTATGATACATTATTTTTAACGGAAGTAGTTAAAGATGAGCTTAAATTTTCTTTAGAAGAACTTAATGTAGATCCTAAGGAGATTAAAATACGTTTAAATGAAATTAATGATTATTTTGGAATTAATAAGATTCTTAATAAACCTATAAAAGCACTTAATACTAATGATAAGATATTAGTGAAAATTCTTTCTTACGCGGTGATGCAACCACAATATATTGCTATAGATGATTTATTATCTTATTTAAATGAGAGAACTAAAATTTTGCTTTTAAATTATTTGAATAGCAAAAACATATTACTTATTAATGTTACTTCTAATATAGAGGATGTAATGTATACTGATTATCTGCTTTGTCTATATAAGGGGATTAGTGCTATTGATGGTAAAACTTTAGATGTTTTAGATAATGAGAAAGTTTTAAAGAGATTAGGTTTTTCGTTACCTTTTATATATGATTTATCGATTCAATTGAAGTTGTATGGTTTGATAAGCAAAAATTATTTAAATAAGGAAGCCTTGGTGAAGAATTTATGGAAGTAGTATTTAATAAATTAAATTATATTGAGAATAAAGATACTTCTTTAGAACGAATTTGTTTATTGGATGTTGATATTAGTATATCTCAAGGTGAAATAGCGGGGATTGCTGGTGAGAATTTAGGTTTTATTGGGGAACTTATTACGGCGATAAAAAGACCTAATAAAGGAGAGGTTAGATTAGGAAATGTAATAATAAAAAGAAGTAGTCATATTAACAATGTAAATGATTTAAGAAAAAAGATTGGATTTGTTAAAACTAATATGCTATTTTTTGGTGGAACAGTTAAAGAAGAAATAAAGTTAGTAATGAAAAATTTTTGTTATAAGACTAATAATGTTACTAAACATATTGTTGATTCCTTAAAAATAGTAGGTTTAGATGAAAGTTTTTTAGAAAGAAATCCTAATACTTTGTCTTTTACTGAAAAGAAAAAAGTTTGTCTAGCTAGTGTTATGGCTTATAATCCAGAAGTGATAATATTAGAAGACTTTGAAAAAGGTTTTATTTATCGTGAAAGAGAATATTTTAGAAAGTTATTTTTGAAATTAAAAAATAAGTTTAATAAAACTGTTATTTTGTTGGGAACAGATATGTCATTTTGGTTTGATATAGTTAATAAAGTATATGTTATAAATAAAGGGAAAGTTTTGGTTAGTGGTGATAAAGATATTTTTTATGAAGATAAATTATATAAATATCTTTATATGCCACCAATTGTTTCTTTTACTAAGTATGCTCAGGAATTAGGACATGATATTTTGGAATATACAGATATGAAAGAGCTTTTAAAGGAATTATATAGAAAATGTTAAGGTATGATAAAAATTTTAGTGAACAATTATCTTTAATACATAAAATCAATCCAGTAATTAAATTATTTGGGTTATTTGTTTATATAATTATATCTTTGCTAAAGTATGATTATTTAATCTTTATAATTAATATAAGTTTAGTATTTATATATATATTAGTTAGTAATGGTAATATATTGTTATATTTAAAAGTATTATGGAAATGGAAATATATTTTGGTATTAATATATGTTATTATGTTTTATTTTGAGTTAAGTATTTTAGAAATAAATGTTTTAATGTTTAAATTTTTATTTTTATTATTTTATTTAAAGTTGATATGTTTGACTACTTCAAGAGATGATTTAGCAAAAGGGTTTTCTTTAATAGTAGATAAATTTAATATAATTGGTTATCCTTTAAAAAAGATTATAATTTTTAATAGTAATATTTTAATTTATATAAGTTATTTTTACGAAAGTTATAGAGAGTTAATAATTAATAAAGAATTGAAAGGTATTAATTATTTTTATAATAATATAGTTGCTAAAATAAGATTTTTTTTAGTTAATTTTAAGTTAATTTTAAATAGTGTAAATTTAAAAATGAAGAAAAGAGTAAATGATTTACAATATAGGTTGTATAATGGAGATATAAAAAAGATATATAAATATAATTATAGGCTGGGAATTTTTGATTATATTTATTTGGGATTAAATATTGGCTTAATATTTTTTTATATTGTGAGGGTGAGATAGTGAATTATTTAATAACAGTGGCTTATGACGGTAGTAAATTTTTTGGTTTTCAAAGATTAAATGAAGAAAAGAGTGTGCAAAAAGAGTTGGAAGATGCTCTTACAATTATTAATAAACAGAGTGTTGTTATTAAGGGAGCGGGAAGAACTGATAGGGGAGTTCATGCTAATGGGCAAAGGATAACTTGTAAATTAGATATTGAAATTTCAGAAGATGGTTTAAAGAAGGCTCTTAATTCACTTGTTAAACCTTATATATATATTAAGGATGTAAAAAGTGTTAGTGATGATATTCATGCAAGATTTAATGTAAAAAAGAAGACATATGTATATAAAATTAATATAGGTGATTTTAATCCTTTGTTAAGTGATTATGTTTATCAAAGTGAATATAAATTGGATATAAATAAAATGAAAAGTGTTGCGGAGCTTTATATAGGTATTCATGATTTTCATAATTTTGTATCTGGTAAAAGAGATGATTATACTTGTATAATTTATGATATAAATTTTTTAATTAAAGATGATATTTTGCATATTGTTTTTCTAGGTAAGAGTTTTTATAGATATATGGTTAGAAATTTAGTGGGAATGATGATAGAAGTTGGGCGAGGTAAAGAAAATATTTCTAAAGTAAAAGAGATGTTAGATTCAAAAGATGAGATTTTAGGATATACTGCTCCTGCTTGTGGATTATATTTGGATAATATAGAGTATTAAGATTAATGAGGTGGTAATTAAAGATGAAAGAATGGGAACAAAGAATAGAAAATATTGAAAGACGTTTAGAAAATATAGAAAAAAGAAACAAAAGAGTGGAAATTGATAAGAAATGGGAGACAAGTTTTTTAAGAAAAATTTGTATTGCCATTTTAACTTTTGTTGTAGTTGTAATTTATTCTTGGGTAATTAAAA
>CANDCB010000042.1 GCA_947383065.1 uncultured Bacillota bacterium
CCCCCCCACGACGTCACACTCTTTCCCTACACGACGCTCTTCCGATCTCTATGAAATATTTTATACTATATTTGTGAAATTACAATGAAAATATATATATGAACTGTATTATCAAGTAATTTAAAACGACATATAAAAAACATTAGAAATTTCTAATGCTTAGTAATTTAATCTAAATTTACATTATGATATATATCAGTTACATCATCAATATCATCTAATAGATTATATAACTTATTAAAAGTCTCAAAATCTTCTTTAGATAACTCTATTAAATCTCTAGCGTACCAACCTGATTCATCAATCTCAAAGTCAACATTAGGAATTTGAGATTCAATTATTTCTTTTGTTTTATAGTTATCAGCATATTTAACTGATATTGTAAGATTGCCATTTGCAAAATCATATTCAACTGGTTCTATAGAAGCATCTAGTAAAGCCATTAATATTTCTTCTTCATTTGAAGTTTTAAAACTCATAATGGATAAGTTATCATAATTATAGGATACTGAATTAGTAACACCTAAATTTTTTTTCATTTTATTGAAAGCTGCTCTAACTTCACCTACAGTCCTATTAACATTGTCTGTTAGTGTCTTTATCATAAATGTTGATGAACCTGGACCAAAACCTTCATATATGATTTCTTCGTATTCATCTTTACCAGCACCTTTAGCTTTTTCAATAGCTCTGGTAATGATATCAGCAGGTACTTGCATTTTCTTGGCTTTTTCTACTAAATGTTTTAATGCACTATTTGAATCAATGTCAGGCGATCCCTTTTTAGCAACTAGATATATTTCTTTGGCAAAATTTGTATAAACTTTACCTTTAGCTGCACCAGTTTTTTTAATTTTAGCTTCTCTAACAGCATAAGCCCTTCCCATATTTACACCTCTTTTATAATTTTTATTGAATCAAAAAATTCGAATATTTTTAATAAATTGATAAATAAAATGTTTGTTATCAATTTTTCTTATTTTTTTAATTAAATGGTAAGCATTATATACTTCATAATAACTTATGTCTTCTTTTTCTAAGACATATTCTAATGATTTAATTACAGCTTTTTTACAACTAGTAACATTAAAGAAATTCATAATTCTTACCATTTGTTTTTTATATATTTTCCTTGTTAAAAATTTATAATATTTTTTTGATCTTCTTTTAAAACAATATTTATATCCATCTAATCTTTTTATTTTTCTTAAAGTATCATAATATCCCATCATAATATTATCTCTTATAATATCTTTATTTAATTCTAAAATTTTTCCATTATTACGGCTTGGTGATATATAAGTTATTTTTGTATCTCTTGGCATTTTTCTATTAAAGCCAATTCCTTTTATATTGATAATATAAATTTCGTCATAACCTTTGTCTGTTAATATTTTTACAGGGGAATTATCATAAAAACCACCATCAATATAGTAATGATTATCAATAATTCTTTTTTCACGAAAAACCGGTAAATAACTACTAGCCATTAGATACTCTAAAAGATTATTTTGATCCTTTATATTTTCTTTTGTCACATATATAGGTTTTACTCCATGTTTTGATATTCTAACTGTTACTAGACCAAAGTCAATATTGCTATCCTTTAAAGCCTTATAATCAATAATTTTAGAAATTTCATCTAGAAGCTTAGTATTATCTAAGCCAAAATTACTAACTATATTTTTTAAAACAGAAAAAGAAGCAATTAATGATTCTATATTTAATTCTTTTGTGTTTACAGTATCAATAAATTTTTGATTAAAACCTAACAGTAGTCCAGGATTTACATTAAACCAAAAATCAAGTAATTCTATATCTTTATGACTAGCGAGCATTGCAGCGTTAAAAGCTCCGATGGATGTTCCTACAATACCGTCTAATTTTATTTTACAATGACGTAAAGCATAATAAGCTCCTATTTGATAAGACCCCTTTACGCCGCCACCTTCTAACACTAATCCTTTCATATTTTTTTATTTTTCTTTTTATAATACCAAATAAATGGTGTGGCAAATAATCTAGGAATAACTCTTGATATTTTATATTTGTATTTTGTTATTGTATTATAATAAACGTCTAAATTTTTACTTCTAAAATGTAAGATGTCGTTTAGTTTATCACCATCTTCATAATATCCACCATAATAGTTCTTTTCAGCAAATAGATAAGCTGATAAAAACTTAAAAGATAAGCCATAATTTTTAAATACATTAACTAAATATTCACTATATTTTGTTCTAAATTTTTCACCGCCAGCAACATTAAATGTCTTTTTATTAACTTGTTTTTGAAAATCGATTGCGCAAACAAAGGCATATCCCGCATCTTCAGAGGATAATAGTTCACATTTACTGTCTGGAGTAATACTATATATTAAATTTTCCGGGCCTGGATCACCAAGAATATAAGCTAATCTAAAAATAGAATAATGTTTTAGGTTATCTTTTATATATTGTTCACTTTCTAATTTGTATTTTGAAAAATAATCATATTCATCTAAATTAGGTTTAGTCGTAACATTTATTTTTTCATAATTTTCTTGTTTGCCATATATAGAGGCGCTTGATGAGTAAAGCAAAAAACAATCTGGATTATAATCTTTAATGGAATTTACAATTTGTTTTGTACCATTTAAGTCTATTTCTTTACATAAATCTTCACGAATATTAGCAAGTGGTGGCAATACTCCTGCTAAATGAATAACAACATCGTGATCTTTAATAAGAGCATCAATAATATCGCAATCATTAATATCACCATATACTATATTAATACGACGACGAAAAGGTTTTAGCCTTTTATATACATGTTTGTTTTTTAGCTCAAGAACTGTAATTTCATATTTTCCTTCACTAAGTAGGAATCTAATGACTTGGAGGCCGACTGTTCCTGCAGCACCTGTGATTAGAACTTTTTTCATTTTTACACCCTCTTTAAGCGTTTCTTAATATTATAATATCATAATAAATGCATATTAACTAATAAAGATTATCACTACTTGATGCATTTAACGTTAAATCAGCAAATTTTTTTTCTAAATATAGTGGATAAGCGGCTGCTCCTATCATAGCAGCATTATCTGTACAATAAAGGAGTCTTGGTACAGAAAGTTCGACATTATATTTGTCAGTTATTTTTTTTATTTCACTACGTACATAGCTATTTGCCGAAACCCCTCCTGCTATAATCATATTCTTTACCTTATATTTTTTTATAGCTAATTCAGTTTTTCTTGCCAGTTGGTCAACGGCTGTATCTTGGAAACTACGTGCTAAATCGGGCTTATTTATTTCATTACCACGTTGTTTCTCATTATGAACAAGATTAATGATACTACTTTTTAAGCCACTAAAACTCATATTAAAACTATTATCATTCATAGGAATTGGTAAATCATAGTTGTGTTTACCTTGTAATGCCATTTTTTCAACATTTGGTCCACCAGGGTATTTTAAATCAAGAACTCGTGCCACTTTATCATAGCATTCACCAATTGCATCATCAAGGGTTCCACCTATATGTGTAAATTTATAGTCGTCTGTCATCAAAATCAAATCAGTGTGACCACCACTAATAACTAAAGCAAGTAAAGGAAAAGACATTTTTTTCTCTAAATTATTAGCATATATATGTCCAGCAATATGGTTTACTGGTATTAATGGCTTTTTATAAATATATGATAGAGTTTTGGCAAATTCGACACCTACTAATAAACTACCTAAAAGACCAGGAGCATAAGTTACAGCAATAGCATCAATTTCATCCATAGTCATATTAGCTTTAGTTAAAGTTTCTTCTAAAACCATTGTAATATTTTCTGTATGCATTCTTGAAGCAATTTCAGGAACAACACCACCATAAAAAGCATGGGTTTCCATTTGTGTTAATACAGTAAGCTGGACACATTCTGTACCATTTTTTATTATGGCCATACTTGTTTCATCACAAGATGATTCAATTGCTAATATGTTTATATCTTTCATAATACATCTCTTTTCATAATTATAGCGTCATCTTCGCCATAGTAGTTTTTTCTTATGTATATTTCTTTAAAATTATGTTTTTTATATAAATTAATTGCTGGAATATTTTTTTGATTAACTTCTAACATAATTTTTTCAACATCTTTATATTCACTAATTAAATATTCTAATAATTGGGAGGCGACATTTTGCTTACGATATTTGGAGTCAACGACAATATTTATTATGTCTATTGTTTCATAAGATATTATGATATGTAAAAAAGCAACTAATTTTTCATTAATATAATAGCCAAAGACGGCATCATTATTAGAATTTAAGATATTTTTTAGTTGAAATAGTTTAGTAAATTTGGGATTTATTAATTTACCTAATCGGTTGAAGTCCTTAAAATCATTTATTGTTATTTTATTTATCATTTAAGGCACTTATTCCTTTAATATATAGCGGTTTTACTTCATGAGGATTAAGTTGGGGGAACTTATTTACAAAATTATAAACTAATTCATAATTAATATTATTTGGAGTAGATATTTTATTTTTATAATCTTCATATAGGGTCTTGTTTAAATATTGAAATTCTTTTAATTTTTGATTTTTTTCATTAAATTCACCAATATATGCACCGTTTTTTTCTTCTATGGCCACAATCTTATTATCTTTTTTTATATTAATGGCTTGAATAGTTAAGGCATCGATTGTACGGATAGGAATATTTAAACAATAAGCAATAGTTTTACCAATTGTAACAGCTATTCTTTCACCGGTAAATGATCCCGGTCCATTAACAATAATTATTTCATTTAAGTCTTTAATATCTATATGAGAAGCTGTGATAACCTTATCAATTAATGGCATAGCTAATTCACTATGTTTGCTTTTTGATAAAACTTCTTCTTGGTTGATAATATGCCCATCTTTAAATAGTATTATAACAACTTTTGCATCATGTGTATCAATAAATAAAGTATACATAAAAAGTCACCTCTTGTGCCTTATATTATATCACATTTAAGACAAAAGAAAAAACTCTTTCGAGTTATGATTTTTAAAGTAATATCTTTATATTTTTAACATTTTTTAAATATAATAAGATTATAGTTTTTTATAATACTGATTGACAAAGATCTTCGTATTTTTGTCCATAAGGAGTAAATACAAGTACTCTGACATTATCATCAATAATTTTAAATTTTATATCAAGTCTTTCTTCAGGTAGTTGTCCTTCGATCATTTCTGGCCATTCTATAATACATACTGCATCTTGATTTAAATAATCATTTAAGCCGAATTCTTCATTTGCATCATCTAATCTATAAACATCCATATGATATAGAGGCATTTCTCCATCAGGATATTCTTTTACTAAGTTAAATGTTGGACTTGTAATAGTTTCTTTTATACCTAGTGCTTTAGCAAATCCTTTCACAAATACCGTTTTGCCACTGCCTAATTCTCCGTCAAGGCATATTACCATTCCAGAAAATTTTTCACTTTCTATATTTTCAGCTATTTCCATGGTGTCCTCAACTGATCTTGATGTATATTTATAATTCATATTTTATGTCGAGTAAAGTCCTCGACTTCACCTCTCTTTCATTAGCAAGTAGTAAAACACTACATTTTGCATATCTAATAAGATTATAGCAATAATAAATTTATAATTTCAATAATAATATATAAATTTGACATAATTAGAAATTACTTAAGCATGACTGAATTTTTTGATAAATAAAATCTGCACCTTGTTTAGTATAATGAATACCTTCTGAAGTTTCAATCATAGAAAGATAATTTGGAGTATTTTTAAAAGGAGTATATGTGTCGCAATACTTTACATTTTTGTAATTTGAACTAAAAGAATCTTTTAATTTTTGATTAAATTTTTCAATATTAGAATTACGGCAGTATTTGGCAATAGAATCATTACATGGATTTACACTTACTACTAGAATATTTGCTTTGCCATTTATTTGGTTTATGATATTTTTATAGGCAGTTACCCAATCTTGAGATAAATTATTTACTCCATAGTTTAAAATTATATTATATTTATGAGAAGAATCACTGTTTATTTTAGTTATTGCTTGGCTTATATCATTATTAAATTCTTTCATAGCCCCACCTGAGGTTGCAAATACGCTATCAGTATTTTTTAAATTAATCTGGGTTTTAAAACCAACTGTTCGAGAATCTCCCACGAATATATCACCATAAGCTTTAGATTGACTATTATTACTATTGTTATTGTTATTATTATTGGCATTTTCTTCTTGCTTTTTTTTCTCTAATTCTTCCCGTTGCTGTTTTAAAATTTCATTTTTTTTATCAAGTTCTTCTTTTTGTTTTTTTAATTCTTCTTCAGTTTTGTTTTTATTTTCACTAAGTTCTTTTTTTCGTTCATTTTCTTCATTTTCTTGAAGTTTTTTTATGTTTTCAAGGGTAGCGTTTTTGAAACAAGCAGAATAATTTGAGTCACTATAATCTAGTAGCTCTGTAAAAGCATATGAAAAAATAGCTGGCAAAATAAATATAATTAAACCAGCAATACTTGATTTTATTATACTCCATAAAGATTGTTTAAATTCCTCTGGTTTAATTATATTTTTAAACATAGGAATTATAGCTTTTAAAATTACTAGTAAAGGAATAATTGTACAAATTATGGAAAAGGTATATTTTATTATAAGAAATACCATTAAAAGGTTAGAATTTGTACATAAACTTATTAATATCATATTCATCACATTTATATTATAATTGATAATAGATAATTAGTAAACTCTGTCTAAATATACTATAGTTGCCAAAATCTTAAATTTAACTACATGCAGGTAGTGTTGGTATGTAACTACTAGGGGAAACGTTAGTCCCTGAGGAATTCTTAATTGTAATATGAAGGTGACAACCAGTTGATGAGCCAGTTGTACCTACTTTCATTATCTCTTGCCCTTTACGTATATTTTGCCCGACTCTTACTAAAACATTAGACGAATGCATATAAACTGATGATGTTCCATCTTTATGTTGGATTTTGACATAATTTCCCATTCCATCGTGAAAACCGCCATCATTAGCAGCGGCAACAACTTGGCCATCTAAAACAGCATAAACACTTGTTCCACAAGCTGCTGGATAGTCATCTCCGCTATGATAATCATATTGTCCAGTTATAGGGTGTGTACGAGAGCCAAAAACAGAAGATCGACATCTAGAGATCGGAAGAGCGTCGTGTAGGGAAAGAGTGTGACGTCTTGTGTAGA
>CANDCB010000043.1 GCA_947383065.1 uncultured Bacillota bacterium
GTAATTTTATAAGTTATAAAGTTAATTTAAATGAATTAACTTTTAGTGAAATAGCTTATTTTGAAATAATGTTTACAACAATATATAAGGCTTATAGAGCAAGACAGGGTATGCTTGCTAAAACAATTGCGGCAGAAGATAAGAAATTTAATAAGTTTTATACTGGAGATGCTTCAATAACTGAAAAAGAAGCTAGTTTTGCTAGAATTCAAGGAATAAAAGAAGAAATTAATGAACAAAAGAAGATTGAATATGCTTTAGCTAGTTTATTTCAAACTTTAGCAAATGTTTGTAGTTCGAAAATGGCTTTAATTGTTGAATCTAATAGACATGATCCTAAAACTGTTATTTCTTTTTTAAGAGAATCTGCTAGATTATGTTTAATTGATCAAAATACATTAAAGTCGATACTTCTTTATTATCAAGATATAAATAATCATAAACCAATAAATCATGATATTGATATATTAGCAGAACATGGTTATTCTTTATTAAAGAAGTGAAAAAAAGAATTTTCTTTTTTTTTGGTAAATTATTTTAAAATTTAGAAATTATTAAAAAATAATATGATATTATTATTTTAGAGGTTATGATATGGAAGTTATATTAAAAAGAGAATTTAATACAGAAAAAGAAATTAGAAAATATGTAGAAGAAAATAATTTAATAAAATCTTCTTATAAATGTGCATGTATTTCTTTATTATTTAATGAAAATGGAGAAGTTATTTTGCAAAAAAGAGGACCAAAATCACGTGATAGTTATGGAATGTTAGTAGATATTGGGGGAGCTTTAGAAGTAGATGATAAAACCATTCGTGAAGGTTTAAAAAGGGAAATAGAAGAAGAAGTAGGATTATCTGCTAAAATAGATATAAATGATTTTGTTGTCGGAGTTTTAGAAAGAAAATATGATTCTCGAACAGATAGAGATGTAAATTGGTTATTTTTAGTTTATAAGTGTCAATTAAAAGGGGGAGTTTTAAAGTGTAATGAAGAAGGAAAAGCTTTATCTTATGAATCTTATTCTTTAACAAATTTACCTTATGAAAAAATGTTAGATACAACAATATATTTTTTTAATTATTATCTTAATTTTTATAATAAATGTTTTAGTTATGCGATGGGAATTAATGAAAGAATAATAAATCTTGATAAAAATAAATTTAAAATTAATGATGATGAAAGTGATTATGAAATAATTTTTAATAAAGAAGATACTTTTTTATATGAAAAATTTATTGTTGAGAATTTAGAAGTTGGTTATTGGAATGAATATATTATTGATGATAAAATAGTGTTTATGTTTAAAGAGATAGATGGCTTATTAAATAAGTATGTTCTTTCTGAAGAAAATAATGAGCAAATACTTAATAAATGTTCCAAATTTGCAGAAGCTAATTTTGCTAGTATAAGACAGATGTTTTTAGATACACCTTTTTATAGTGATAAATTAGAAGGGGTGATATTTTATGATTAGGAGATTAACTAAAAGATATTTAGTAAAATCTTTAGATGGATTAAGGGTATCAACTCCTTTAAGATATGAAAGATATTATATAAATGATTTTTTACGAATTCAAAAAAATGGTGATTGTTATCAAAAAGAAGAATTAAATGAAGTAAATGATGTAATAAATAAGGTTTTAATTACTGAAGAAGAATTTAATATTTTAAAGACAAAAGCTTATAAAAAGATAATTAGAGATTCTTATTTATTTTTAGATGATGAAAGAATTTCTATAAAAATATATTATGGAGATTATAAAGGCTTAAATAGAGTAGAGATAAATTTTAAAACAGAGGAAGAAATGGCTTTATTTACTCCACTTTTATGGATGGGTAAAGATATTACGTTATCTCAATTAGCTTTTGATAAGGATTTGAGTAAGTTATCTAAAAGAGAATTTCAGAAATTATTATGTGATATTTCTTTGCATTAATCAATTATTAAAAAGCCATAATAATATTGGTGAATTAAAATGAAAAATAAAAGTATATGGTTAAAAAATGTGAAGTCTAAAAAATATAATGTTTTAAGTCAGAATATTGAGGTTGATGTTTTGATTATTGGTGGTGGGATGACAGGTTTAAATACAGCTTTAAGATTACAAAAGTATAAAGGGAAGATTGCTTTAGTAGAGCAAAATACTATTGGAAGCGGTGTTAGTTCTCGTACAACTGGGAAAATAAATTATCTTCAAGAAGTTATATATCAAGATTTAGAAAAAATGTATGATTTTGATGTGGCAGAAAAATATTTGAAGTCCCAAAGATTAGCTATAAAAGAGTTAAAAAAAATTATTTATAAGTATAAAATAAAATGTGATTTTGATAAAAATAAGGCATTTGTTTTTACTAATGATAAAAAAGAAATTTCTAAGATAAAATATGAAAAAAAACTTCTTGAGAAAATGGGAATTTCTGTAGAAGAATATAATAGTATTGATAAAATGTTTAAGTGTAAATATGCTATTTCAGTTGATGATACATATGTTTTTAATTGCGTAAAATATATGTACACTTTAAAAAATATATTAGTGTCAAATAATTTCCCTATATATGAAAATACAAGAATTAATAAAATTTCTAAAGAAGATGATTATTATATTTGTTATACGGATAAATATAAGATAAAAACTAAAAAATTAATTTTAGCTTGTCATTATCCTTGTTTTATTAAACCTTATTTTATGCCTATTAAAGTAGCAACAGAAAAGTCTTATATAGTAGCTGGTAAAGTTAAACGATATAAAAAAATTAATTATATTACTTCTTCTTTACCTTGTCATTCTATAAGATACCATAAAGATAAAAATAATTATATAATTTATGCTAGTAATTCACATGATATTTGTAATGATTTAAATGAAAATAAGAATTATAGAAATGTTTTAAAGAATGCTAAATCTTTAAATATTAAAGTAGATTATTATTGGACTAATGATGATTTAATAACTGTTGATAAAATGCCTTATATAGGATTTATTCAAAAGGATAGTAATTCACTACTTATTGGGACTGGTTATAATACATGGGGAATGACTAATAGTGTTTTGGCAAGTATTTTATTAAGTGATTTGATATTAGGTAAAAAAAATGAATTTGAAGATTTATTTAGTCCTTTAAGAGTAAATATTTGGGCTGATATAGATAAATATATGAGTAATATTGGAAGTAATGTTAAGAGTTATTTAGAGAATAAAATAATAAAAAATAAGTATTGGTATAATGATAATTTGCTTTTTGAAAATAGAAATGGTAAGAATATTGCGACTTATAAAGATGATAATGGGACTCATACAGTTTTGAGTACGTGTCCACATTTAGGTTGTACTTTAATATTTAATGAAGTTGAAAAAACTTGGGATTGTCCATGTCATGCATCACGTTTTGATATTGATGGTAAATGTATTAAAGGACCGAGTTGTTATGATATATCATATCATGAGGAAAAATAAATATATTTTAAGGAGTATATTTTTGACTAAATAATTTCTTTGATATATAATATTTTTACTTGTGAGGAGGTCTACTTATGCAAACTTTAAGATTAAAAAGTTGCCAGGATATATTAAATTATTTAAGTTATATAGATACAAAAATAAGTAGGCTTTATGCAGAATTAGAAGGTATAGGGAGTACTTTATTTAATTCTAGGAAAAGAGCTATTAAAAAGCAAATTTCTAATGAATTAAAAAGATATAATGATATTTTAGATAAGTATGGTACTTTTTTTAGAGAAGCAACGACTTTTAACAGAAATGATTTGGCTGAATTTTTTAGTAAGTATTTTACGGCTTTGTATGGGAAGAAGTATATGTTTAAGGCGAATATTATAGATAGAAGTCGTGGAATTGATATATCAACTGATTTAATATTTTCTTTAGATGATTTTAGGATTTTAAGTGAATATTTTAATTTTCATAGGCGTATTAATGTTGATAAATTAATTGATTCTTGTCAGGATAGTTGTTTATGTTTAGGGGGACCAGAGGATTATACTTTATTAGTTGGGACAAGAGTTTGTGAAGATTTAGAAGGTTTTCCTGAAATATTAGAAGTTATAGAAACTTTAGTAAATTTGAAGTTAGAGAATCCTAATTTGTCTGATAAAAGAAGACTTGCGTTGGCTCTTAGTTTATCTATAACAAAGATTAAAAGTCAGAGAGAAGTTATAGAAATTCCTACTATACATGCTAAAAATATTAAAGTATTATTAGGTGACTTTAAAAATGGAATAATTCAAGCTTCAAGGGAAACTGATAGTAGAAATGTAGTTAATGAAGATAGGGGTTTGAATAAAGTCTTAAATTATATGGAATAAATAGAGGTAATATAAATGATAAATAATAAAAATTGTGCTGAAGGTAGTAAAAGTATTAGTTTAGTAGACCAATATTATGCTATGCTTGAAAGTGAAAATATAAAGAAGATGCAGATTATTAAGGATGATAGTTATATAAATTGGTTAGAATCTTTTTTAAATGTTAATGAAACAGCAACTACTTTTAGTAAAGTAACTTATAGTGGAGATTTAACTCCTTTGGATATTTCTAACTTAGAAAAATTAGATTTATTATATGCTATTATAGAAAGATATGCTAATCATAATTATATTGCTAGTACAGCAATGAATGAAGGACTAGGTTATTTTGTAAGTTTTAGAGGTTTTTTCTTTAAAATTATTAAATCGCATTTAGATAAGGATGAAATTTTTTGTAGTTTAGCTCCAAATATATCTCTTTTAAGTTCAAAAAATATAATTGATTTTGATAAAATAATGAATGATGTTGGGATTGTGTATGATACTGATTTAAAGAAGTCATTAGAAGAATTGGCTAATTATATTAAGTATTTAAAAGCAACTGGAGTTCCCAGTGAAAGTATTCGTTTGACAATTGAGAGAAATTTGTAGTGTGGAGATAAAAAATGTTTGAGGAAGTAAAGTTTAAAAATTTAGTAGCAGGATCTTTACTTGTTTTTGAGAGTATAGATTCTTTATTACTAAGGATATTGTTAAGAAGAATAAATGAATTTTACAGTATAAATTTATGTGAAGAATCAATAGAAGAAAGTGTTATTGTTAATTTAAATGGAGTATATCAAGTAAATTCATCTTTTGATGAAGCTATAAATTTATTAAAAGATTTACAGGGAGATAAAGTTACTGAATTTTTTACACAACTTAATTGTCAAGATATTATTTTACAAAAATTAAGTATGTTTAGTCATCCAACTTTACAAGGTTTAGGAGAATCATTTAGCTTATTTGAAAGAGAATTAATAGATGAACTTATATCATCTGGATATTTAAAATTGATAAAAACTAGTATCCATTTAGGTGACCAAATAAAAGAAATAGTTTTTACGCAAAAAGGTCGTGTTAGATTATTTAAAATAAATTATGCTCGTGAAATTAAAGAGTTTGAGGAGTTGTTAATAAAAAATGAAATGGATTATACTTTAATTCCTGATTTTTTAATGGCGCAGAATTTTGATAATGATGTGTATACAATTCTAAATTTAGATAATTTACGGATATTTTGTATGGTTCATAATCGTAATATGATGAGGGAAAAGCCTAAGTCAAAGATTATAGTATTTCCTGAATTAATTTAATAAAAAAGCTTATAAAGAATTATAAGTTTTTTTATTTTGTTCATATTGTTTTGATATCTTTTATGTAAGCATATTTCATATTTTTTATATTATCTATTTTATTATATATTTCTTTTATATCTTCAGATAAATTATTTACTCTTTTTATTTTGTTATTTATTTGTATTAAAGGAATAACTGTTTTTTTCTTAATGTTAAATGATACATAGTAAGAAGATGGTTTTTCTTGAGATTCTAAAACAAATTCAGCTTTGTTAAAGTATTTCCATGATGGTATATGTTTTTTTAAAATATTGACGATTGTTATTTCTGATTTTTTATATAAATCTTCTAGTGAAATTATTTTTTTATTAAAGAGTTCTTTTATGGAATCAGAGATATATTGTAAAACAAATTTGTCTTTATTACTTTGGAGTTCTTGGGAAAAAATATTAACCATTTTAACAAATTCTTTGGCTATTTCTTCATTAGTAAAACCTAATTCTTGACTATTATCTTCATTAACTAAGATTTCAAGATTATCATATACTTTCTTTATGTCTTTTAATTTATGGGTATGTAACCATATATAGCAGGTGTGTAATACTCCGTCTAATCTGTCAGTACATAATTTTGGAGATTTATTTTCTAAAATAGGATATTTAGTTAGATCTTTTAAATCTTTTAAAGTTATATTATCTTCTTTTAGATAATTAACTAATATTTTATCTTTTTTTATTAATTTTATAATATTTATTTCAGATGATTCTTGATTTAAAGCATCACCTAATAAGCAATCTATTGTGTGAGCAAAACAAGGAGTTCCAATATCGTGAAGTAAAGCAGCAATTGTAGATTTTTTATCATGTGTGAAATGCCAAGTCATATGTGCTACTACTAGACTATGATCAAATCTTGTAAATTTAAAACGTGGGCTGTATAACTTAGTATAATCACAACCACAAAATTGTGTTATTTTTTTTAATCTATTTAATGTTTGAGTATTTAAGTATTTATCAATAAAAAAAGGATAATCTTTATCTATAAATATATTTAGGTAATCTTTCATAAACATCACTGGTAGTATTATAACATTTTATTTATTTTTATGCTAATTTAAAAGTTTTTGTAAGTTAAAAGTCACTTTTGTTTGTTATGCTTTTTATGAAAAAAGAGAAAATGATTAAAGAAAGTTAGAAAAGCAACTTAAATTATACAAAATGTAAAATAAATTTGGTAGTATGCAACCAGTTGATATTATAAAATTTATATGAGGTGATATTATGAACATTTTAATACTGACAGGAAATTTTGGATTTGGTCATAATAGTGCAGCTAAAGCGATTAAAGAAAAATTGTTGTTAGAGAATCCTGATTATAATGTGGAGATAATTGATTTTATAGAGTATTTATTTCCAACTTTAAATAAATTTATATATGGCGGTTTTAATTTTTTAGTTGATAAATGTCAAGCTTTATACAATTTTTTTAATAAAATAAGTTCTAAAAAACACAACATAAAAAACACACACTAATTCATCGA
>CANDCB010000044.1 GCA_947383065.1 uncultured Bacillota bacterium
CCAGTTACCCGACCTACACCCTTAGCAGGGGCGCCTCTTCAGCCTCTTGAGTACTGCTCCATAACCAAGGTAACAAATAAATTATACCTAAATTTTTGTTACCCGTCAATATATTTTTTAGTGAAGTCTAAATCAATTTTTTCGGTCATTTGCCTTTATATACTTATTATATTCTGATATTCTAATTATATATTGGGTGATTAAAAATAAAGGGCCACAAATAATTGTCATTATTGCAAAACACCAGTACCACCAAGCCAAATCAAAGATTAAAATTGCTCCTACTATTATAAAAAAGCAAATAATTAAAAAAATTCCTTCTATTACTAAACGATTTAAAATAACTATTAAATTCTGGCCTTTTTTTGTTTTTTCATACTTATTTCTTATTAGTTTTTTTTCTTCCTTATTTAATTCTTTGTACACAAAATCACATCCTTATATTTTATAATTCTAACATAAAACAAAAGTATATTAAAATTATTAGGTAATTTTATTTTTAAGATAAAAATATTTTTTTATACAATTTTTTAGTATATGAAAGATTTAAATCCAAATGGCAAGTAGGTACTTCATCTTCCATGACTTGAAATCCTCTATTACATATAGCATCTTTATCAAAACAAACAATTCCATCATTAGGCATTTGATTTAAAAAGTAAATTAATTCAGATAAGTCTTTAGCTAAGCCTTTTACTCCTTCTACTTTATAAATGCTAGATCCAACAATCAATATTTTATTTAAAGCACAATTTCTTTCAAGACCTTTATAACCGCTGGCGTTTTCTACTTGAAAGCCAAAATCGCTATCTACTATTAATTTTAAAAATCTTAAAAATAATTGTTGCCTTCTATTAATTGTTGAGGCCTTATTTTTTAGTAAATTTTCTAAGAGTTTTATATCTGAAAAGGGCGATGACAATATAGGAGGATGGATTGCTAAAACTCGATCTACTCTATCAGATAATGATGCTCGCATTCCTAAAATTCCTCCAACACTCTCGCCCATTATATCAACATCGTATAAGTCTATACTTCCTAAAGAAAGTAATAATGATTCAGCAAAAGTTCTGGTATTATAAATGCCCTTATCTACTTTAGAAATAGGATAATCATAAACCCATATATATGGAGTATGAATACTTTTTTCATATTCGTAATACCATGAATATTGATAGCAAGAACTTTTAGTAATGTTAGTTGCTGTTTCAATGGCTTGAAGGCGATGCTCCATTTGTCCATTTATAAAAACGATTGGTTTTTTAAATTCTTCTCCTTTTTCACATACTGAATATAATCTTCCTATTCCATCACTAAAAATTAAGCGTAAGTTTTTGCTTAAAAGCTTATTCATAACCCACCTCTTGCTTTTTATATTACCACTTATATTTTATATAGTCTATTAGCTTTTAACTTTTATATTAAAGTTATTTAAGGTATTTTATAGTAAAAGTTGTTCCCTCACCTAATTTTGAATTAACAGTAATATAACCATTATCTTTTTCAATAATAGATTTGGCTAAAGAAAGACCTATTCCAACACTATCACTACTTGAATTTTTACCTTTACAAAAACGTTTGAAAATATGTTTAACATCTTCTTTATCCATGCCTTTTCCGTAGTCTTTGATTTCAACTTTAGAAAATAAATCGTTGGAAGTGTATGATATATCTATTTGGGCATTATCTTCAGAATATTCAATACAATTTTTAATTATATTATTTAGGGCTTCTACTTGCCATTTAAAGTCACAAAATATTTTATCCTTTTTGTTTCCTTTTATAGAAATATTAATATTTTTTAAATCTATTAGAGGTGATAAATTATCTTCTACTTCTTTTAAGATATCTTCAATCTTATAAAATTTATCATTAAAAGTAATAGTATTGGCATCAAATTTAGAAAGTTTTAATAAAGTATGGACTAAAAAATTTATATTTGCTATTTTATGTTTTATATTAATTAGTAATTCTTTTTTTCTTTTTTCATCAACTTTATTATCTTGGATGGTATCAATCATTAAGGTTATAGATGTTAATGGAGTCTTTAATTGGTGAGATATGTCAGATAAAGAATTTTTTAATGTATTTTTATCATTCAATAAAAGATTGGCTTGCTCATTTAAAGTAACAGCTGTTTTATAGATTTCATTTTTTAGTAATGATAAATCTTCTTCACTATTTGATAAAATATCTAATTCATAATTTTGATTATTTATTTCTTTGATATAATTAGTTATTTTTTTTATTTTTTGATTTTCTTTATAATTGAAAAAAGATATTATAGAAATTATAATTAAAACATAGAAGATTAATAAAATGATGTTTATTTTTAAAGTTTTCTTTATAAGGTTTTGATTAGTTATAGATATCGAATCTTTGGTTAAATCAATACCATATTTTTTTAAAGTGGTGTCAGGCTTTAGGTTATCTTCATTTAAAATTGAGATTATTTGATTGTCGTCTAATTCAGGATATTTTATTTTAATTGCTGAAACTATTTTGGAAATGACAATATTGTTATTATATTCGTATTTTTTTAAACTATTGTAGTTGATTATTAGTAAAATAGCTAAAAAAACAATTGTAATAATCAGGAAAAAAATTATAGTTTTTTGATAATCTTTATTTTTCATCAGAATCTATCCTATATCCTATGCCTTTTAATGTAATAATAATATCAGTATTTAATTTTTCTCTAATTCTTTTCATATAAACCGTTATTGTGTTATCATTTACATCATTACCTGTCCATTCCCAAATATGCTCTATTATTGATTCTCTTGTAACAACTTTATCTTTATGATTAATAAGAAGAAATAATATTTTCATTTCTAAACTAGTAAGATTTATTTTTTCTTTATTTTTTAAAACTATCATTTTATCTGTGTCAATTATAATATCTTTAATTTTAATAATGTTATCTTTTTTATAACGATTAATTATTTTATTTATTCTAACTAAAAGTTCACGAGACGAAAAAGGCTTAGTAATATAATCCTCGGCTCCTAGTTCTAAACCTTTAACAATATTTTCTTCTTCATCTTTAGCCGTTAAAAATATTGTAGGCTTATTATCATCTTTTAAATATTCTTCATAATAATCAAAACCATTTCCATCTGGTAGCTGGATATCTAAAACATATAAATCGTATTTATTTTCTAAATGACAGTTAATCGCTTCTTTTTTATTGTAAGCTACTTTGACTTTATAATTTTCATTTTCTAATAAAAGTTTTAAACTATCTGCAATATCTTGGTTATCTTCAACTAATAATATATTCATATTTCACCTCTTTATTTGATATTATTATAGCACAAAAGAAGGATTGAACCTTCTTTTAGATATTTTCATTACGAATTGTTTCGATGGTATTTTGTTTACTTATCTTTTTTATAGAGAATTTCATAATACAAGTTATTAAAATAAAGACAGCTACGATAGATATTACTATTGCTAAAAGCGGTAATTCGTATTTTAAAGGGTTATTTTGATCACCAGTTAAGACTTTATATATTAAAAATGATAACAAGCAACCTATTGGTATACCAATTAGTAATGACTTTGTTCCATAAAAGAAACTTTCTAAGCTAATCATTTTATTAAATTCTTTACGAGTCATACCAACACTTTTAAGTGTTGCAAATTCTCTACTTCGTAGTTCCATATTAGTAGTAATTGTATTAAATATATTAGTTATGCCAATTAAAGCAATAACAATAATAAAGCCATATAAGAAGATAGCTATCAAAGTATAGAAAGATCTCATCATTTTAACTGATTCTTCTATATTTATTAAACTATAATCGTCTTCGTTTAAATGTTCTTCTATTTCATCTTGTAACTTAGAAGCGTTGTTAGAATCTATGTAAATTGTTTCATAGGATTCTAGATAATCCTCGCTAAATAGTGAAGCAAAAAATTCATCACTAACAAATAATAAACTTTCATTGTTATCATTACTGACTCCAAAAGGTAGTTTTTCAGTTATTTTAGCAATAGGAATTTCAATATTAATGTTTTTCTCAATTAGTTTATTATCTTTATCTGTGGTAGTAAATCTATAAGACCATTTTAATATATCGCCTTCTTCATATTTAAATTGAGGAATTTTTTTAAGTTCCATTCGACCTTTTTTATTTGGAACATATATTTCAGCAGCATTAATTAAAATACCTTTATCTTTAATATCCTCATATTTAAGACCTAAGTTCTTTATATATTTTTTATAAGCATAATCTCCAAGGCGATAAACATTTATGTTTGTATAACTATAAGATAAAACTTTTTCATTAAATTCATTAGTTACTTCATGAGGTTTATCTATATCTTTATAGTAATCTAGATATTCATCGCTAAATGGAAGATCTTTGTTTTCCTTTTCAATATATTTGCTAGCAACTATTGAATAGTCTTCAACGTTATCAAAATTAACAACTTCACGAGCTTTTTTATGAATATTTGTATTTTTATCAGGACGATAACTTAAACTGATATTATAATCGCTGGTTTTAAATTCTCTTTTTACTTCATTAAATGCTAAATTGATAAATGATGCTAGAGCAATAAAAACAGAAGAACAAACAATAATAGATAAAATTGTAGCACGGTACTTTTTCTTATTACGTTTTAAATTTTTATAAGATATATCTCATCCTATACCAAATATCTTCTTAATATATTTAGGAGATTTAATTTTCTTTAAATCTATTTTTATATCTTCGCTATTTCGAATAGCTGTTATTGGAGTTATCTTAGAAGCGCGGCGAGCACTACCCCATGCTGATAAATAAAGTGTAACTAAGCCTAGAACTATAGCAAATATTATTGAAAGAAATGAAAACTTCCAGATAAGTTCCATGCCTAGCATTTCACTAATTAATAAGTTACTTACAAGTATTAATATAAACGAAGCTAGTAAGCCACATATAATTCCTAATGGGATACCAATTAGTCCTAACATTAGAGCTTCTGTGTAAACATTTTTCTTTATTTGTTTACTTGTTGCACCAACAGTACTTAACATTCCATATTGTTTAGTTTTTTCAGTTATTGAAATATTAAAACTATTTTTGATACAGAAAACTGAGGTAAATATAATAATTGCAACTACTATTAAAACAATTATTCCTAAAGCTTGAGATGAGCTATCTTTTATAAGGCCTGTTTCCAATTGAATTAGGTAACTATTTATATTATACACATATTTGGGTTCACCTAATTTTTCTAATTGCTTTTTGTATTCTAATTCATCCCATTCTTTTTCAAAGTCATAATGGATATAATAAAAGGCATCTTCATCAACACCTAGGATATTAGCAGTTAGTTTATAATCTTCTTTTAGAGCTTTTTTTGTATATCTAGTATAAATATCGACCTCGCCTTTTATATCTTCTTCATCAAGTAATGTAGCAAAAGTATAACCTGGAGCGCTATAACTTTCGATAGTACTAGCTGGGCGTTCCATGATTCCTACAATTTTATATGTTTTTCTTTCGGCATTTATTATTTCTTCTGGTGTTTCTTTAGTAAAAGAATTATCTTGTGCAAGAATTGATTTATCTTCCTTAACTACTCTATCTCCTACCTCTAATTCTAAGGTGTCACCAATTTTATAAAATACACGACCATTAGTTTTTAGATGAGTCGGAATAATTATTTCTTGAGAATTTTCTGGTAGACGACCTTCAATGAGATTAATAGAATTTTCTAAAGCCACTTTATCAAAGCCTTCAATATAAATATATGGCTTATAAAAATTTTTACTTTCTAAAAGATTGGCATATCCAAGGCCTTTAATAATATAAATACTCTCGAAGTTTCTATTTTCTTTAAAATATTTTATATCATCTTCTAAAACATTTTTGAAAGCATAATGATAGTTGCCTTTTTTACTTGTTTCATAGTTGATTAAAGAAGCCTTGGCACTAAAAAACATAGCAGTTACAGCTGTTATCAAAGCTACGGATAAAATAATTCCAACAATTGTTACAATTGTTCTTTTTTTATTTAACTTTAAATTTTTTAAAGTTAATCTGTTAAGTAAGTTCATATTAGCCCTCCTTAACAATATGCCCATCTTCTATTTTTATAATACGATCGGCAATAGAAGCAATCTCTAAATTATGAGTAATCATGATAATAGTTTGTTTGTATTTTTCATTTGATAATTTTAAGAGCTCAACTATTTCTTCACTAGCTTTTGAATCTAGGTTACCAGTTGGTTCATCTGCTAAAATTAAAGCGGGATGAGTAATCATAGCTCGACCAATTGATGTTCTTTGTTGCTGACCACCAGATAATTCATTTGGTAAATGCGTTTTTCTTGAATTTAGACCTAAGGTTTTTAATAAATCATTTAAATCTTTTTCGTCTACTTTTCTTCCATCTAATTCAACAGGTAAAGTAATATTTTCTTCAACATTTAAAATTGGTATTAAATTATAAAATTGATATATAAGGCCAACTTGGCGGCGTCTAAATATAGCTAATGTATCATCATTCATATTATAAATATCTTTACCATCAATATAAACTTTTCCTGATGTAGGTCTATCTACTCCACCAATTAAATGTAAAAGAGTTGATTTACCACTACCTGAGGCTCCAACAATAGCCACAAATTCACCTTGTTCTACACTAAATGAAACATCATCTAAAGCAACGACTTTAGTAGTTCCTTTTCCATAAATTTTAGTTAAATTTTCAACACGTAAAATTTCCATAAAATTCTTCCTTTCTTTTAATACAACTTCATTATAAATAATTAAAGTGACTTTAAGATGACTTTTTTTGTAATTGATAAAAATTATTTTATTTTAGATATTTTCAAATAAAAAGTTAGTTCTATTTTAAACTAACTTTAAATTAATATTTTATTCTTTTTTCTCATTATCTAATTTTTTGATGATATTATTATATTCTTCATTAAGAACAGGATTTTCAATAGCTATAGTCTCATTTTTGATAGTCCAATTACTTTCATGAACAGCTAAAAAATCAAATGCTTCATTATAAATTTTTATGTTTTCTAAAGCTTTCATATATTCTTTTTTGATTTCATTTTTAATTTCATCTTTAATTTTAGAATTAGTAAGTTC
>CANDCB010000045.1 GCA_947383065.1 uncultured Bacillota bacterium
ATATACTTAACAGGTTTACTATTGCTTTTTTGTGCAGGAATAAGTAGGACTTCTTTGGCAACTATATTATTTTCAAATATTAAAGTAACTTCAAAGATGATTAGTAGTTTAAAGACAATAGGGTTGATTCTTTTTATTATAGGATTTATGATATTTATTGTTGCTGTTATATTACTTTATAAAAATGATAAGATTCAAGAAAATAAGGTTAATTTGATTATAGAAGGAAAAGCAGATGTTATTACTTTAATTGTTATGACTTATGTTCTTATGTTTATGATGGTTATATGTTTAGCTTATAATGAATTAATAGGAGCTTTGTTATTTGGAATATCAATAATAATTCAGAGTATTATAAATTCTACTTTAATAAAATATTTTACTAAGCATCGTATAAAGTAAGTTTCATTTACGAAGGTGGTTAATATGAAAAATGATGAAGAAAATATAATAGATAAGTTTTTAAATAGGTATGATATGATTAATAATTATAGTGGAAACTATCAAAAAATTTATAAAAAACCTAGTAAGATAAAAAGTATTATTGGTTTTATTTTTAGTTTAGCTTTGTTACTTATATTAATTAGATTTTTTGTTTTTAAATTAATTTATTTTATGATGTTGATTCCTGTTATTTTGGTATTTATTTATTATGCAGTAAATCTTTTTACTAAAAAGGGGATTGGTATGCCAACTTTTGTACAGTATAAAGAAGATTTAGAAGTTGAAAATAAAGCGACAACTAAAAATGAAGGTACTTATCGAGTAGATAGATAATAAAGTAAAATAAATTTTAAAAGAGGTGAATTATGTTAATTCCAAAATTTTTAAGTAATGGGGATATAATTGGAGTTACAGCATGTAGTTGTGGTGTTAAAGATAAACTTAATAAGTATGAAAAAAGTATAGATAATATAAAAAAATATGGTTTTAATATAATTGAAACAAGTAATGTTAGAACAAGTGGTAAAGTGAGTGGGACGAAAGAAAATAGAGCTCAAGAATTAATTAATCTTTATTTAAATGATCAAGTTAAATTGGTTGCAGTTGCTAGTGGGGGAGATTTTTTATATGATATGTTATCTATTATTGATTATAAAGTTATAAGAGATAATATAAAGTGGATATGTGGAAGTAGTGATCCTACTAGTTTATTGTTTATTATTACGACGAATCTTGATATTGCAACTATTTATAGTCCTTGTAATATGTCAGGATTTGATAGATGGCCACTTCATCAATCTTATGTAAATTATTTTAAGATTCTTAAAGGTGAATTAGTTAAGCAAGAAAGATTTTTATTTAAAGAGAATGGACCATTTACTGATAGTTTTGAAAGTGAGAATATTTGGATTAATTTAAATGGTTTTGTTGATGTAACAGGAGTTTTGATTGGTGGTTGTATTGAATGTTTAAAAGATGTTATTGGAACTTTTTATGATAAAACAGATCTTTTTCTTGAAAAGTATAAAAAAGATGGTTTTATTTGGTATTTTGATATTTTTAGTATGACTAGTGAAGATTTATATAAAACATTACTTCAGTTTTCGTATGCAGGTTGGTTTAAATATACTAAGGTAATTTTAATAGGTAAAGTTTGTTTTCCTAAAACGTTTACTGATACATCATATGAGGAAGCTATCCAGATGGCTTTATCTGATATACCAATTATATATAATTTTGATGTTGGACATGTTAAACCAAGTTTTACAATGATTAATGGGTTAAAATGTCATGTAATAAGTAATAATAAGGAAAATAGTTTAGAATATATAGATGTAAATAGTTAATATAATTATAGAGATTATTAAAAAAAATTAAGACAATCTCTTTTTTCTTGCATAAATTTTAAGGAGGGTTTATAATTGGTAAAGTTCGGTAACGAACCAAAAGAGGTGAGTTAGGTGCATGATAAATCTTTAATGTTGGAATTAAAAGAAGTAAATATGAAGCTTTTTAAAGCTGTTGCGGGACGTTATAAAAAATTAGGGTTAGATATTACACCAGTTCATAGTCGTATTATTATGTTTTTATATGATAGTGATAAAGAAGTATGTCAAAAAGATATTGAAAAGTATGTATCTTGTAATAAATCAACTATATCAGCAATTTTAAATACAATGGAAAGGAATAATCTTATTAAAAGAATTGATTCACAGAAAGATTCTCGATGTAAAGTAATAATTTTAACTGATCTTTCTTTAAGTATTGCTAAGTGTTTACGTAATGATATGAAAAGTATTAATGAGGTTTTAAAAGATAATATAAATGTTAAAGAATATGATTTATTTTGTCAAACTCTTAATAAAATTAAAAATAATATTGAAAGGATTTAAATATGGGAAAGTTATTTAAAAAATTAACAAAAAAAGATTTTATTTATACTTTAGTTTGTATAACTTTAATAGTATTTCAAGTATGGCTTGAATTAAAGATGCCAGATTATATGAGTGCTATTACAACTCTTGTGCAAACAGAAGGAAGTTCAATTAATGAGATAATTGAGCAAGGTTTTTATATGTTAGCTTGTGCATTTGGAAGTCTTATATCTGCTATAATTGTTGGATATTTTGCTGCTAAGGTTGCTTCACATTTTTCAATGACTTTAAGAGGTTTGATTTTTGAGAAAGTGCAAAAATTTGGGACTGAAGAAATTAAAAAATTTTCAACTAGTAGTTTAATTACACGTACAACAAATGATGTAACACAAGTTGAAATGTTAATAGGAATGGGGCTTCAAGCATTTATTAAAGCACCGATAATGGCTATTTGGGCAGTTACAAAGATTCTTAATAAGAGTGTAGAATGGAGTATGTTAACGTTAGGTTGTGTGGTAATTCTTTTACTTACGGTAGGAATTTTAATGGTTATTGTTTTACCGCGTTTTGAACGTGTTCAAAAGCTTATAGATAAAATAAATGGTGTTACAATTGAAAATTTATCTGGTATTCGTGTTATAAGAGCGTTTAATGCTGAAGAATTTCAAAATGAGAGATTTGAAGATGTTAATAGTAATCTGACTAATATGCAGTTGTTTAATCAAAGGTGCTTTGCTATTATGATGCCAATGATGAATATAGTTATGCATGGATTAACTTTAGGGATATATTTTATAGGAGCATATTTGATAAATGCAGCGGGAATGGTAGATAAAATTAATTTATTTAGTAATATGGTCGTATTTACTAGTTATGGTATGCAAGTTATTATGTCTTTCTTGTTATTGGCTATGATTTTTATGATGTGGCCACGTGCTCAGATATCTGCTAAGCGTATTAATGAGGTTCTTGATGAAAGAATATCGATAATAGAGGGAACTTTTGATGAATTTACAAAAGAAACAGGAACAGTTGAGTTTAAAAATGTTAGTTTTAAATATCCTGATGCTGATGAATATTTATTAAAAAATATTTCGTTTAAGGTAAATAAAGGTGAAACAATTGCTTTTATAGGTTCAACAGTGGCTGGGAAGTCATCTTTAATTAATCTTGTTCCACGCTTTTATGATGCTACGGATGGCGAAGTTTTAGTTGATGGTGTTAATGTTAAAGATTATAAGAGTTCAGCTTTATATAATAAAATTGGGTATGTACCTCAAAAGGCGGTAATGTTTACGGGAACAGTTTCTGAAAATGTTTCATATGGTAATAATGGACGTGGAAAGATAACGCAAGATATGGTTAAAGAAGCTATAAAGATTGCTCAAGGAAAAGATTTTGTTGAGCAAATGGATGATGATTATAATGCACATATTGCTCGTGGTGGTACAAATGTTTCTGGTGGACAAAAACAAAGACTAGCAATCGCAAGAGCAATAGCGAGAGACCCTGAAATATATATATTTGATGATTCTTTTTCGGCACTTGATTATAAAACTGATTCAGTATTGCGTAAAGAATTAAAGAAGCATACGAAAGATGCTACATGTATGATAGTTGCACAAAGAATTGGTACAATTATTAATGCTTCAAAGATTGTTGTTTTAGATAAAGGGGAATGTGTGGGTATTGGAACTCATAAAGAATTATTAAAAAATTGTGAAGTCTATAAAGAAATAGCTTTATCACAGTTATCAAAGGAGGAATTAGATAATGCCTAGACCAGGTGGACCTCGTGGTAGAGTACCTGAAAAGTCAAAAGATTTTTTTGGTTCTATCAAAAGATTATTAAATAATTTGAAACCATGGAGAATAATTATGTTGGTAGCTATTATTTTAGCTATGGTTAGTGCAATTTTAGCTTTAATAGCTCCAAATAAGTTATCTGATTTTACAGATTTAATAACAGATGGTTTAAAACCTAAAACAGAGAATTTGGAAATTATATCAAAATCTATAATGGATAATTTTAGTCCTAAGAATATCAATAATAAAATACCATTAATTCTTGCTTCTGAAGATATTAGTAATGAAGATAAGTTAATGTTACAAAATACTTTAAATTCTTTAACAGATATTAAAGAAGAAGAAGGATTTAAATTAATTTTTAATTTGCCAGATAGTATTTTAAATGTTTTAATGGAAGATATTATAGTTTCAGATGTAAATATAAATAAAGAAGATCAAATTGCTTTTATAAGATTGTTAATGCAAATGGGTGATGAATTATCAACAGAAAAAGCTTTAGAGATAATTGATGAATTTCCAGAAGGAATTTATGAACTCGTAAAACCTACTATTAATATGGATAAAATAAATAGTATGGCTTTATTATTAGCTTCTATATATATTATTAGTGCAATTTTTGGTTATATTCAAAATTTTTCGATGACTACTGTATCTAATAATTTTGCTAAGAATTTACGTTCTAATATTAGCAAAAAGATTAATAGGTTACCTTTAAAATATTTTGATTCACATGAAAATGGTGATGTTTTATCAAGAGTAACTAATGATGTTGATACTATAGCAATGAATTTAAATCAAAGTATATCATCTTTAGTTAGTAGTATAACTCTCTTTTTAGGCTCAATATTTATGATGTTTATAACTAATTGGGTAATGGCTATAACAGCAATTGTTTCTAGTTTATTGGGATTTGGTTTAATGTTTTTAATTTTAGGGAAGTCGCAAAAATATTTTACGAAACGTCAAATAGAGTTGGGGGCATTAAATGGTTATATTGAAGAAATGTATGCAGGTCATAATGTCGTAAAAGTATATAATGGTACTGGTAAAGCATTAGAGGAGTTTTCTTTATTAAATAAAAAGTTATATGATAGTAATCGCAAAAGTCAATTTCTATCAGGTTTAATGCAACCAATAATGGGGTTTATAGGTAATTTTGGTTATGTGGCGGTTTGTATTGTTGGAGCTCTTTTAGTTATGAATAATCATATAACATTTGGAGTTATCGTAGCTTTTATGATTTATGTTAGATTGTTTACTAATCCGCTTTCCCAAATAGCTCAAGCAATGACTAGTTTACAGTCAACAGCTGCAGCTTCAGAAAGAGTATTTGAATTTTTAGATGAAAAAGAAATGTCTTTACAAAATGATGTTCGTAAAAGTTTAAGTAAATCAAAAGTTAAAGGTAATATTGAATTTAAGAATGTTAAATTTAGTTATGATGTTGGTCATCCGATAATTAAAAATTTTAATGCTAAAGCAACTTCTGGTGAAAAAATTGCAATAGTTGGGCCAACAGGAGCAGGAAAGACTACAATGGTTAATCTTTTAATGAAGTTTTATGAGATTAATGATGGAGATATTTTAATCGATGGAGTTTCAACTAAGGAACTTTCACGTGAAAATATTCATGATTTATTTATAATGGTTCTTCAAGATACATGGTTATTTAATGGAACAATTCGTGATAATATAAAGTTTAATAAAAAAAATGTTTCTGATAATGAAATTTGGCAAGCATTACGAACAGTTGGAGTAGATCATTTTGTGAGGACATTACCTGGAGGATTGGATTCTTTAGTTGGTGATAGTGATTCAATTAGTCAAGGTCAAAAGCAGCTTTTGACAATTGCTCGTGGTATGATTGAGGATGCACCTTTCTTAATCTTAGATGAGGCAACTAGTAATGTAGATACTAGAACTGAGGAACTGGTTCAAAAAGCGATGGATAAATTAACTGAAGGTAGAACATCTTTTATAATTGCTCATCGTTTATCAACTATTAAAAATGCTGATTTAATACTTGTAATGGACCAAGGAAATATTATTGAACAAGGAAATCATGAAGAACTAATGAAACAAAATGGTTTTTATGCCTCTTTATATAATAGCCAATTTGAGAAGTTAAATTAATTTATTAAAAGTATAAGGTATATTTAAGATGTATGAGATAAAAGTGAACACAAAAAATGTGTTTGCTTTTTTTGATAAAATGTAAAAATATGACAAAAAATTAAAATTAGGATATTCTTATACTTTTATTTTTTTAACGTTAAATTTGTGATATAATTTAATTGTAAAATAGGTGGTGTAGCTATGACAAAAGATAATTTAAATCATCCTGAATTTAGTGCTGGTGATGAGGTTTTAATTATCAGTAGTAATACTAAAGGTGTAATAAAATGTCTTACATCATTTTTGGGTAAGGGAGATAATATTTATTTAGTTAATGTTAATGGACAAGATAAAACATGTATAGAGTCGAACATCCAATTATGTCGTAAAAAAAATGTAAATATTAATATTGATATGAATGAGATGGCTACTAAATTTAAAATAGAAGATAAGATTAATAAAATTATAGAAATTCTTGATTTAAAAGAATCTAAAGAACCTTCGGCACAACTTTTATGTGCTTGCAAACTTCAAGCTTATTTAACGATAAATGACGATTATGAAGAAAATGATATAAAAATTGGTAAAAGTGTTACATATAATGAATTATATCATGGCTTGTTAAATGGGGATATTGATAGTATTATTAATTCTTATATTTTCAGTGAAATTTTAAATAAAGTAGGAATAAAAACTTTAGTAGTGGCTATGAAAACTGAAGATGGAGAATTTTATACAAGTAATTTGGTTTTAATAAATGATGAGTATTATTATTTTGA
>CANDCB010000046.1 GCA_947383065.1 uncultured Bacillota bacterium
ATTAATTTTAGAAGTATGCCTGTTGGATGTACTTGTACAATTATTTATCGTTTATTTAAAGAATCTGGAATATTGATACCTAGAAATATTGCTGGGATTATGCTTTCAGCTATTTTGTCTGATACTTTATTATTTAAATCACCAACAACTACGAGTATTGATATAGAGGTTGGAAAAGAATTAGCTAAAATAGCCTTAGTTGATATTAATGAATATGGAACTAAAATGTTTAAAGCAGCAAGTAGTGTTTCTGGAATGAGTGTTGAAGAAATAATTCAAGCAGATATGAAAACATTTAAATATGGAAATTCAATAATTGCTATTGGCCAGATTATGACAATGGATTTCCCAGAAATCGAAAGACGTCAAGAGGAGTTTGTAGCAAGTTTAAATACAATGTGTTCACTAGGTAATTATAAAATGGCTCTTTTGTTTGTAACTGATGTTATTAAAAATGGTTCTTATTTGTTTTTTGATACAAATAGTAAAGAAGTTATTGAAGAAGCTTATGGCTTAGAGGATGCAAAACAAGGAGTTTATTTAGAGGGAGTTGTATCACGTAAGAAACAGATGTTGCCACCATTATTAGAAATTGAAAAATAAGATTATAAAAATGGATTCTAAGGAATCTTTTTTTATGTAAAGTATGTCAGAAAATATAGAAAAAACAATCACAAAGTTTATAGCTTTGTGATTGTTTTTTTATTATTAAAATTATTATAATATACTTTTTTTAGAAAATAAAGGGAAAAAGTGTAAAATTTCATTAATTTTCGACAAAAAATTTTTGTTAAAGTGTCAAATAAATTTATAAACTTGTAAAGTTTTTTACTGAAACAATCACAAAGCTATAAACTTTATGATTTGTTTTAAATTATGTGATTAAAGGTAAATAAGTTAAAAATATGCGTATTAATAGCTTTATTTGAGGAATAATTTATAATGTGGAAGTTGTTGGTAAGGTGATGCTAAAGTGAAAAACAGAAAATTTTATCGAAATTTAAAATTACAAATTAATAGTAAATGGAAAAAAGCATTTATATTATTTTTTTCTGTGTTACTTTTAAATTCTGGTGTTGCTTATACTACAGGCTTTAATGCAATAGAGACTTTAGCAAAAATGTTTCTTGATTTTGTAAGTGGTAGTGGAGATGTTACTCCGACGGTAACTTTTACTTCTGATGATTATAATGAAGAAACTTTTGTAACAGGTAGCTGGAAAGTTTTGAAAAAAGCAGAATGGCTAAATAATAGTGAAGTAAATCTTACTTATAATATAGAAAGCTTTGTAAAACCTAATATGAAGAATAGAGACGCTATAATTGTTTTAGATACTTCAATAAGTTTAAATGAAAGAAATCGTTTAGACAAACTTAAAGCAGGGTTGAAATCCTTTACTAATAAATTATTGGAAGATAATAATGCTAATAATAATACAATTTCTTTAATTTCTTTTAATACTGATGCATCTCTTTTAACAAATAGTGATTCAGGTGATTTTACAGGTAATTTAGATTTTATTAATGAAAAAATAGATGGGTTGAGTGCAAGTGGAAAACGTAATTATATTCAAGCTTTACAAAAGGTATCTTTAGTTTTAGGAAATTATTCTTATGTCCAAGAGAGGAGTCCTATTGTATATTTTATTACTAATGGTTTTCCTACTGATGATGAAAATGGTTCGAGAATAGAATTTCAAAAATTAAAGGTGAAATATAACTTTATTGATATTATAGGAGTTCAATATGATGTAAATGTTAATAATTTTATAAAGCCTTTAAGGGATATAAGTGATACACAAAAAGTTATTTCGTTAACTGATATTTATTCCCCTTTATTTTATTCTTTAGGTTATAGTACTCAAACACATTATGATAGTTATAAGATAGTTGATTATATTAATAATGTAGATTTTAGTATTGAAAATGAAAATATGATTGAAGCTTCAATAGGTAGTGTGAATTTTGATAACAGTACTTATGAACTTCAGTGGGATTTGGAAGATAAATTATTATTTGGTGAAAAAGCTAAGTTATCAATTAGACTTAATTTGGAAAAAGCAAATTCTTCTAAAGATTATGTTTATTCTTTAGGTAGAGATATGTCTATTAGTGAAAGTCATAGTGGAAAGAATTTTAATAAAAGTTATAAATTAACTTCTAGTATTAAAAGATATTATAATGTTTTATATGATGCAAATATTCCAGAAAATTATGGATGTAATATAAAAGTAAAGGAAACTGAAAAATTATTAGTTTTTGATAAAATAGAAATTTCTAAAAAGCCATTTTGTCCTAATTATTTATTTAGGGGTTGGGAAATCGTTGATAATGATGTAGAAAAAATTAATGATGATATTTTTGTAATGCCTGGTAAAGATGTTTTGCTTAGAGCGGTGTGGTCTAAGTTTGATATTGAAAAAAGTTTTATGGGGGATATTTCAACAGAAGCTAATTTATATAAAAAGATAAAATCAGATTATGAAATGTCTAAGGATTTAAAGGGGGCAGAAAAACTTACTTTAGATAATGGTAATTCAATATATTATTATAAAAAAGGTCAATATAGTAATGTAGTTTTTGCAGGTTTTTGTTGGCAGATAGTAAGAACAACAGAAACTGGTGGAGTAAAATTAATATACTATGGTGTTTATCAAAATGGACAATGTGGTTTTGATAAACATATTGGTAATATGCCGTTTTCTGATAGACAATATATGGGAGCTGTAGGGTATATGTTGAATGATGATTATTATAAAACTTATGAAACTACTCCTGATGATTTTGGGAATATTAATGTTGAGTATTCTAGCCAATATAATCCTTATGTTTTATTTGATGTCTATATAGAAGAAGGTTATAATATTAAAGTTTCTCAAAGTTATAGAAAAAATGGAAGTAAGTATCAGTTAGAAAATGCTCTTACTATACAGACAAATATTTGGAAGCAAGTGTATGAAAACTATAATGATTATTATATATGTGTTAAATCTAATAGTATTTATAATGTAAGTGATACAAATAATTGTGATGATTTATATTATATTGTTAAATCTGCTGAAGGTGTTTTTATTGAACCAATAAATAGATCAGTTAAAGTATTTAAAGTTTCTAATAATTTTAAATATGGAAATAATGTTGTTTATGAAAATGGGAAATATAAATTGGTTGAAACAAGTGAATATCCATTTAAGCAGTTTTGGAATTGGAAAGAAAATTATGGGGGACTTAACAGTTATCATTATACATGTTTTAATGAAAATGGAATTTGTAGTAGTGTTTTCTATATTTTAGATAGAGATGAATTAGGATCAGGAGTTGTTAGGTTAATAAATGGGGATATGATTGAAGACTATATTAATGCAACGACAGGTAATGTAATTGATGATTATAATAAATATAATACAAAAGATAAAAATAATATTTATTATATTAATAAAAATGATTCTAAAATAAAAAAAGTTATAGATAAATGGTATGAAGATAATATTCTTTATAGTGGATATGCTAATGGTTTAGAGGATACGGTTTTTTGTTATGATAGGAAACTATTAGATCTTAATTCTACTTATCTTGATAAGATAAATGGTGGAGGAGAATATTATAATCAACCAAGTTTTAGTAGTAGATATTTAGAAAAAGCAAAGTTTACTTGTGATAATAAAATAGATAATTTTACAGTTTCAGAAAAGAATGGTAATGGTGATTTAAAATATCCAATTGGTCTTTTAATAAAGTCAGAAGCAGATTTGATGTTAAAAGAATATAAAAATTTAGGTATAGCATGGTGGCTTGGGACGCCGATGACACATGGATATGGAGCGACACCTTATGAGGCTTATATTAGTAATGAAGGTGAAAATACGTTGCTTTTACCTTTATGGGATGCACAGTGGGTGTTTGTTAGACCAGTAATATCACTAAGACCTGAAATTAAATATATTAGTGGTTATGGAACACTTGATGCGCCGTATATAATTGAAAAATTTGAATAAAAGAAGGTGAGATATGAAAACTAAAATTAGTAAAAGGTTAATATTTATTTGTCTTATAAATTTTTTTCTTATTTTTTCAGTTATATTATCTTTATCTTTTTCACAGTATATTAATGAATCTAAAAAGTTAATCCAAAATTCTCCAATAACATATTTTTTGAAAGTATCTTATGAGGGAATTAATAAGTATGGGGTAAATAGTGAAACATCAAGGATTGATATTTATAGTGATTATATTGAGGTAACAGACAGGTTACCAGATGGGCTTAGATTTGATGGCTTTGTTGAATCGGAAGATGGAACTATTGGAGCTAGGAATGATGAAGGAGAAATGTGTCTAGGTAATGTAATCAATGGGGATAATGGTTTACATTATGATGAAAAAACCAGAACAATTTCTTTTAAGGTTACTGAATTAGAAGCTGGATGTTTTTTACAGATTGGAATAAAAACTATGGTTCCAACTTTGCCAGATGGAGTTTCACGAATGGATTTTTATAATACAGCTTATGGTAAAGAAGATGGCTTTAGTGAGAGTTCGAATACTGTACATGGATATATAGGTGATGATAATGCGACTACTTATGCTGTAGATTATAAGCTTGGTGAATTACCTGAGGGGTTTGAAACGTTAACGCAAAAGTTACCTTCATCTTTATCATATGTTGCTGGAGCAAAAGTTTTTATTGCTCCTAAAATAGAAGTTAATGGTTATGATTTTTCATGGGAAACATCAGATATCGATATGAGTTCTATTAGTAATGATACTTTTGTTATGCCAGCAAAAAAAGTTACCTTTACTGGAGTTTTTAGGAGAAAAGAACACTTTACTGTTACATATGAAATAGCGAGTGATAATAGAGATATTTTAACTAATTTAGGTTATGTTGTTCCTATAACTAAAGAATATTCAGAAGGAGAACGTGTAAGACTTGATAGTACTATAAAAGTAGGTATGGAATTTAAAGGTTATAGAATTAATAATTTTGTAGTTAAAGATAGTACTGGAGGAGTAATTAATTTAAGTGATGGAACTATATTTAATATGCCTAATAAAGATGTTATTATATCTATTTCTTTTGAAGCTATTAGATATAATGTTTCATATGTATTTAGATTAGGTAATGGGGAATTATTTAATATTGATAGTTTACCTAATAATGTAAAAGAATTAATTCAGACAAAAACTTATATTCCATTGGAAGAAGTTTCTATTGCATCTTTAAAAGATATTCAGTTTTCAGATTATAAGTATAATGGTTTTTCTTTAGTATCTGATGATGATATTACATGGAAAAGTGAAGATAAATTTATAATGCCTAAAAATGATGTTACGATATTAGTTGACTTAGTTAACGTTAATGGCTTTTTTAGTCCTACTATAAAAATAGAAATTATAAATAAAAAAGATAATTACAAGGGTGGGAATAATGTAAATTATAAAGTTACAGTGAAAAATAATGAATCTTATGATATAAGTAATGTTTTAATTACTAATCAAACTAATGGGGAAGGTAAACTAATCTTTTTGGAAAAAGATGGCTTATTAGTTAATGATAATAATGTAATTATAAATAGTATAAGAGCAAATGAAAGTTTTGAGTTTAATATTAATTATGTGGTTTCTACTAGTGATTTAGATGAGATATATGATGAAGTAAATATTAATAGCGCATCAGCTTTTAATGATTATTATTTTAGGAAAAATGATAATTCTGTAGCGAGGGTTAGCTTTAATATTAGTCAGACATTTAAGTTAACAGTTTGTAATAATGTTAATAAAAAGAATAGTGATAAAGTTTTTCAATTCCATATTTATGAAAATAATGGGAAGTATGATACTTGGTTGAATTTAAAAAATGATGAGTGTAAAGAGATAAATGTTAATCCTGGTGATTATGTGGTTAAAGAAATTGTACCTCAAGATTTTGTATTAAAAAGTGCGACTATAAATGGAAGTAATTATAATTCTGATTCTGTATTTAGGGTTGATGATAATTATAGAATAGAATTTAATAATGATTATAAGAGAAAAGGCTTCTTTCATTCTAATCATAGTGTTAAAAATGAAATTAAATACAGTAAGGCAGAAATTGGCGATAAATATTGTATTGGTGAAGGTGGAGAAGATATTCAGTGTTTTAATGTTATTAATTATAACGAAAAAAATGGGACATATGATTTGTTAGCTTTCTATAATTTATATGTTGGAAATTGGTGTCCTAAAGAGTCTGAGTGTTATCCTCTTTCTGGTGATGTTCATATAGGAATGCAATATGGTAATTGGGCTTTAGGTGATAAAAATGGATTCCCACTTAATGGAGCGGTAAAATACTTAGATATTGAAAAAGAAAATTATATTGGAGCTTATGTTGAAAGATTAAATGCTACATATCCTAATGTTAATGCAACTGGGCGTATGGCTACAAATAAAGATTTTAAAAATTTAGGATGTAATGATAATGATAGTAGTATTGGATGTAGGAATTTATCAGATGATAAAGCATGGATACTTAATACAACTTTCTGGGTTTTATCTAGTAATCCTGGTATGGTTTATATTTTAGGTGGTGATGGCTTCTTTGGAGAAAGAACAATAGAGGCACAGAAAGACATTTATGACAGGAGAGGTGTAAGACCAGTCATTACGGTTTCAGCTGAAACTTTGGGAACAGTATTTCAAAAACAATGAAAGTGAGGTTTATTAAATGAAAGAAAAATTAAATAATTTAGCAATTGTTAAAAAATTAAAGAGAATTAGAAAAAATAAACCTGTTATTTATTGTTTGCTTTTGTTGTCTTTTTTTGGAATTACTGGAACAATGGCGTTTTTAACTAGTAATGTGGTTTTTAATAATATATTTAAAACTTCGAGTTATGATGTAAAAATAGAAGAAAATTTTGATAATACTTGGGGGACAAAAGAAGTATTTGTTGTAAATAGTGGGGAAGCTAATGTATTTATAAGATTAAATTATAGTGAAATGTGGAT
>CANDCB010000047.1 GCA_947383065.1 uncultured Bacillota bacterium
ATCCATTATACCAATCAACTTTTTATATTTGTATTATAATTTATATTTTCAAATATTCGATTTGGATACTCACCAATTTCTAATTCATTACTAATACGATATTTTGTATCATCACTTAAAGTTATATTAGAAACAGCTTGTTCTAAATTCTTTTCATTTTCTATAGTCGTATATTTTAATACTAAACCATCACCAAAATTAATAGCAAAAAAATGAACTATTGCAAAAGCCAAAACAGGTACTATAAATAAAATCTTTTTCTTCCATTTATAATAAGCCCAAATACCACCACCTAAAATTAATATATCAATAATATATCTTTCAAAGCCATATTTATTTAATAATACTAAAATAGAAATAACTAATACAGATGGTATTAATACTTTAAAATGTAACTTTTTCTCAAATAAATCCTTTAAAAATTCAGCAATTATATAAATATAAAGTGGCAAAAAAGGTATTAAAGATTTACTATCTATATACATTGTTCCATTTAACAGATAATTAAATAAATTAAAGACAAATAATATACTTAAAATTATCCCTAAAGTTACCTTCGCTTTAGATTCCTTAAACATATTTATTATAGCTAAAAATACTATTGCTCCAAGACCTAAACCATATGAATAATACAAAATACTCTTAGTATTTATATTAGGTATTAATAAATCCTTTAAAGTAATTAAAACATTTGATTGAGCTCTATTATTAAAAATTGTTGCAATTGTTGGAATAATTATAATACTTGAAGCAAGTATCGCAACAATTATAGGCATTAAAATATTAACAAAAGTTTGAAAAAAAGACTTCAATGTAATTTTATTCATTTGCTGCATATATCTATATAAAGCATATACAAATAAACAAACTATTCCACCTATACTATAATAATAACTACTCATAATCATTAAAAAAGTCGCAACACTTAAAAGCCAACCTTTTTTTGTATCGAGTTTCTTATCAACACCAAAAAGTCCTAATATCAAAAATGGCATATAATTAATAAACATAATATGACGATGAGAATGAAAAGACATTGGAGACGCCATAACAAACATCAAAGCTGAGATAAAACATACCTCACTACTATATTTTTTATTTTTTAAAAATATATATAATAAAACTCCACTTACTAAGACACATAAAATTGTTGAAATAGAAATATAAGTACTCATTTTAACAAAAGGCATAAAATATGAAAATAAGATAATAGGACTTAAAAATCCATAATAAGATAAATTATAAATATTTTGTCCTCCCCCGATATTTAAAGCAAAATCAGGGAATAAATCTTTAGTATGATAAAATAAAGTTCTAAAATATTCTGGTATTGATATATGTTCTCCATACCAATCTAAAGTTGAACCATATAAATAAACATTATTCGTAATAACCAAAACCATTGTAATAAAAATAGCAATAATTAAACCAATATAAACAAAATCCCTTTTTTTAAACTTTTTCATTTATTTTCTTCCTTTCATTACTCAATCCAATCACTAGCTAAAATAAAATCTTCATAAGCATACATATGATCAAACATTGTTTGAACAAAAGACTGTGATTTATATATACCAATAAGCTTCTTCTTAACAGATAAATATTTATCACTTATTGGTGCCATAGTTGGATAATAAGCTCCAACCTTTTTCTTACTATGATATTTTCCAAAATAATATAAATTATTTGTGGTTACCGCACTAGTTGTTAATGAACTAGTCATCTTATGATGTATATGGCCATACTCTCCTTCTGGATTATGAGTAACAATCATTTCCCAATCTTTTAAATTAATAATTTCCTTTATATCATCATAAATATTATCACGATGACTATCCCAATTATCTCTTTCTCCATTTGTTTTATCTGGATATCCTAACATAATATATTTATTATTAGTTTCATTCATTACTTTAACAAATTCATTTACTCTAACTAAATTTGGACCACATGTCACACAAACAACTAAATAATTATCTCTAATTAAATGTGCTCCTCCCCATAATAATTCATCATCAGGATGAGCTACAATCATTAAATTATCAACATTTTCTAAACTTACTTTAGAAAAATCCTTATTAACCGAATGAGTTGCTCTATAATTAATAAATAAACCTATTATAAAAAGTATAACTAAAATAATAAAAATAAAAATTACCAACAAATTCTTTTTTAAAGCAGTAAAAATTTCTAGCATGTCATTCACCTTAAAATATATTTGATTTCAAAATAAATAATACTCTAGTAAAATAAAATTGTCAATTAACTTTAAGTTATACTATTTTACTTTATTTTTAATATATATTATGGTATAAGTAACTATAAACAATTAGATGGATGGTGATATTATGAAATTAAACAATTTAAAAGAATTGCTTATGCAAAAAAAATTCTTAGAAGTAAAACAAATTATTGAAGACATGAACGAATATGATATCGCCTCGCTAATTGAAGAACTACCACAAGATTTATTAATTCAAACATATCGTTTATTACCTAAAAATATCGCGGTAGATGTTTTTGTTAATATGGATGAAGAAATTCAAAGAAACTTAATTTCTTCCCTAACAAAAAAAGAAACTAAAGATATTATTGAAGACATGTTTACTGATGATGCCGCTGATCTTTTTGAAGAAATGCCCGCTATAATCGTAACTTCACTATTAAGTAATGTCGATAAAGAAACAAGAAACGATATAAATAAATTATTAAAATATCCTATTAATAGTGCTGGTTCTTTAATGGCAACCGAATATATCCATTTAAAAAAAGGTCTTTCTATAAAAGAATCAATTGCTCGAATCAAAAAACAAAAAGATGACTTTGTAAGTTATGATTCATGCTTTGTTACCGACCAAAAAAGAGAAATTCTAGGCCGAGTATCCGTAAAAGATTTACTTATAAATGATTCTGACACTTTAATTGATGACATCATGGAAAAATGTGAGCACGTTTTATCAACTCAAATGGATCAAGAAGATGTTGCTAAATTCTTTCAAGATTACGATTATTCTACACTACCCGTTGTCGACTCAGAAAATCGTCTAGTTGGTGTTATCACAATTGATGACATAGTTGATATTATGGAAGAAGAAGCTACTGAAGATATCGAAAAAATGGCTGCTATTGTTCCAACTGAAAAGTCTTATGATAAAACAACAGTCTTTGAAACATTTAAAGCCCGTATTCCTTGGTTATTACTTCTTATGATATCAGCTACATTTACAGGAAAAATCATTCAAAGCTTTGAAGCTCAATTAGCATCATATACTATTTTAACTGCATTTATTCCTATGCTAATGGATACTGGTGGTAATGCTGGTGGTCAAGCAAGTGTTAGTATCATTAGAGCCTTATCTTTAAATGATATCGACTTTAAAGATATATGGCGTGTAATTTTTAAAGAAGCAAGAGTAGCTATATGTTGTGCAATAACTTTAGGAATATGTAATTTCATAAAGATTTTAATAATAGACAAAGTTAGCCTTCTTGTTGCGTTATGTGTTTGTCTAACATTGATTATCACAATAATCATCGCCAAAGTTATTGGCTGCTCACTTCCAATGCTTGCTAAAAAAATTGGTTTTGATCCAGCCGTTATGGCCAGTCCTTTTATAACTACTATTGTTGATGCTTGTAGTTTACTAGTATACTTTAATATAGCTAGTTTAATTCTAAATTTATAATACAAAAAAAGAGTCATTCGACTCTTTTTAAATTTCTTAAACACATTCTACATAAGTATCTGTTAAACATCTAATAGCACATACACAACCTAAATCCATTGTAAATACTGAATTAGTTGTTGTATAAGGATATAGACTAGTTGGATCTGGATTATCTTGTAAAACTCTAAATGTACAACAAGTACCTTCTATTTTTTCTACTCTAAAGACTGTAGAACAAGTATCGGTATTACCTACACAAGTTGCTGTAGAATCTTTAGTTATAGGCATACTCCAAGGAATACTGCCATTTCCACAAGTATAAATCATTACAGGTCTTGTATTACAAACTAAACAAGTAGGTCCTCCTCCAAGCATTGGTCTGTCACATGAATCTAAGCAACTATCAACACATGCATTTTGTTGTAATACTAATATAACACTTAATATTTCAGCCAAAGAGTTAGTATTCTTATCATTACACATATTATTTCACCCTTTCCTTTTGACATCTCACTATTAATTTATGTTAAATTCATAAAATAGTGCTTAATTGTTCTACTTTTATTTTCATAAAATTTATAGTATAATTAGCTAAAATAAATATTAAAGAAAGGAAGCTAATATATTAGCTATGTGATAATAATGGAATGGATTCAATATGTTGTTATAGCAGTAGTTTTAATTATTATAACTTTAATTATTATAAAACTTAATCAAAAAGATTTTTCTTCCGAAGTTAATAAACTAATTAAATATTTAGGTGGTAAAGAAAATATTATAAATGCTGAATGTAATATGTCACGCTTTAAAGTAATTCTAAAAGATATATCGATAGTAGATAAAGCTAGTATCCAAAAACTAGGTGCTAAAGGAATAGTAGAAATAGATAATCAATTAAAAATTATATTTGGCAAAGATGCCAAACAACTAAAAGAATGTATAAAAGATATATTAAAATAAAAAAATAAATATTAGCAACAAATATTTATTTTTTTATTTCATAATCAACTATATCATCAAAATCTATTTGTTCATTATTAAGATTTATAAAACAATTTTTTTTACATAAGACTAATTTTTCACTTACTTTACGTCCATCCTTAAACGTTAAAATTACGGGAAGGCGATTAGCATATCCTCTCCCATCAAACATACTCTTAAGTTCTCTTAAATCTTTTACTTTACTAGCCATTTCTCCTCTAAAATACTCATCATTATTTTTTATATTTTTATCAATTTTATTAGCATAAACACTAGGTAATTTCATTTTCATCCTCCTAATTAAGTATATGTCCGTTTCTATGTTTCTTGACTTAAAACATCTAATTTCCAAATGTATAATAAAATGCCTTTTTGACCATTATATTAATATGAAAAAAATATTAAGAAACAAATATTTAATTTTAATACCAATAATCATTTTAAATATAATAAGTCTTTTTTATTTACACAATACTCCATACTTTAAAAGACATTTATTATATTTGTTTTTAAGTTACATAATTTTATTCATTTTTTCTAAAATTAACTTAAAAATTATTATAAAATTACTACCATTCCTCTATATTTTTATCATATTTCTTCTAGGATTAGTACTAATTGTTGGTCGTGAAATTAAAGGTGCTAAAGCTTGGCTTCATATATATGGTATATCTATCCAACCAAGTGAAATTGCTAAACTAATATTAGTAATTTATTTATCCTATTTAACAATTAAAAATAAAAACTTTTTATACTTAATTATAATAACTTTAATTCCCAGTATTTTAACTTTTTTAGAACCTGATACAGGAGCCATCATCTTTTACATAATTATTTTAATATCAACAATAAAATATTCAAATCTAAATAAAAAATATTTAATTATTATGTCTATTATATTATTAATTTTTGCTGGTAGTAACATAGCTTTATACTTCATAAATAAAGACTTATTAATTAATATTTATGGAACCAACTTATTCTACCGCATAGACCGTCTCATTTCTTTTGCCAAACAAGATAACATCCAAACCATCAATTCCCTTGTTTCAATCGGTGCACACGAACTTTTATACATTCCTGAAAACCATAATGATTTCATTTTCGCCGCCATAATTAGTAAATATAATCCCTTAATTTTTATCTTAATTATTATTTCTTTTATAGCCATTTTCATTTATTTCTTAAAAAATATAAATAAAAAAAAGAACATATATAATGTTTTTAACTTTATCTTATTAAATATGCTCTTATTTCAAACCTTCTATAATATTTTAATGAATTTATCATTACTTCCAATTATTGGCATACCTCTACCTTTTTTAAGCTATGGTGGGTCTTACCTTCTAACTATTTATGCATTAATTGGTTTATCAATTAATTTTAGCAAATATAATATTGATTAATAAGGTCTTGGTCCATAATATGGCCCAGGATATGGATATGGTGGATAAGGATTTACTACAACAGGACGAGGACGAGCTACTGCTACAGCAGCACTACCAGTTAATCCTCCTAATAAAAAAGGAACAAAAAATCCGCCAAAACGCTCATTATTACCATTTTGCCTTAACATATTATTATATACTTTATTAGGATAATTATTTAAATATCCATTTTGATAAGAATTATTATAATACATGAAAAATACTCCTTTCATAATATCTTATGTTAGGAGTTTTATTTTGCTATAAAGCTTTAATTATAAAAATAAGCCTAAATATTGTTTTTTCTTACCCTTACGTATTACAATTACTTTTCCATCTATTGCCATAGATTTATTTATAATAGTATTTTCATCTGTATATTTTTCATTATTAATTGAAATAGCTAAAGCTCCTAACATTTCACGAGCTTCCCTTCTTGACGAACATATTTGATTATCAACAAGTAAATCAATTAATTTTATATCTTCCTTCAATTCAATTGATGGCAACATTTTCATTCCAATCATTATATCATTTGCTGTTAATCCATTCAAATCTCCACTAAATAAAGCTTCACTAATTTTTACAGCCTTATTAAATTCTTCTTCACCATGTAAATCTGTAATAATACATCTTGCCAATTCTCTTTGGGCAATTCTTTTTTCAGGAGTTTCTATATGCTTCTTTTCTATTTCTAAAATTTCAGTTGGAGTTAAAAATGTAAGCATCTTTAAATATGAAATAATCATATTATCCTCAAGATTTATTAAATATTGATATAACTCATAACTTGAAGTTTTATTTATATCAAGCCATAAAGCATTTCCTTCCGTTTTACCAAACTTCTTACCTGTAGAATCTGTAAC
>CANDCB010000048.1 GCA_947383065.1 uncultured Bacillota bacterium
ATAATAAGGTTAATTATTTCAAGTCTTGATTTATTATCTTTTTCTAAAACGCCTTTTAAAAAAATGGCCATAAAATTTTTATCTGGTAAATTTAAGTCATATATTTTTTCGTATTCTTCACTATTTAAAAAGATATCATAAACTTTTATCATACTTATATAAGAATAATTTTTTAGGTAACTATAAGCTATTCTTAATTTTTCTAATAAATTATAATACCAAAAATCTTCTTTAGTAGTTAAGAAAAATTCATATAATTTTTGTAATTCTGTTTTAAAATGGTGGGATAATCTTTTTTTATCTTGAGGTATTTCGATTTTTTCTAAGAATATACTTAAAGATTCTAAAATACCATTTTTATTTTTGATGATTTGTCCAGTTTTTAGAATGGAAGAAAAATATGAATTATTGTTTTCCCTTTCTTCTAAAGCTTTTTGAAATAATTTACGTTCAGCATAAATATTATAATCAATTTTAATTCCGTCGATTATCATCATGCCTTTATAGCTAGTTTTTCTAGATGTTATAATAAAAATATCTAAATCGCTAGTATCTTTATACTTTCTTGTGACACGACTTCCATAAACTACAATAGCTAATATATTATCATCTTCTAAATAACCTGTTTTTTCTAAAAATTTATTAGTTAGATACTGATAGCTCATTTTTTCTTTAACTCCAAACTATAAGAACTTTCATAGTCATTTTTATAGACAATAATTCTTGTATCATCAAGTTGGAAGTAATTAATATTTGGAGATTTTACTTTTATGTCTTCTAAAGTAAAACCTTCAGGAATTATATAAAAAACACCACCATCACTAGTCATTCTAATAGGTTCATACATCTCATATACTGGAGAGCCATCTTTGTCTTCCCATAGAATATTACTATAATTAATAGCATTTTTTACAGTAAATATTTTATCATTATCACATATAAAACTATCTGTTATTCTTAAGTAACTTGCATCTATATCTTGAAGGGCTTCGTGTAAAGCTTTTCCGCTAAAACTTTCGATAGCATAATCTGAACTAATTTTACTTAAATCAATATAATTATCTTCAGTTAAAAAATCTTCAAGGTAACCTTTAACACGGTTAACTTCTTTTATTCTTTTTAATTTATAAATGCCTAATGTACTTGTTATGACAGTAAAAGCTAGCACAAAAGCAAGAAATCTTTTCCCAAATTTTAAATTTTTAATTTTTTTCATTTAACTCGCCTCATAAGAAATTAATCATATTATATATAAATATATTTAATTAAGCAATTTTTTCTTTTGTTAAATAAAAAAAGAAGTATAAATTACTTCTTTAAGCGACCTGTATTTCACCAGGAGTTTCAGTTCCTTCTCCTTTTAGGGAACCTGTATTAAAGATTATCGTATACCAAATTAAATAATTTTCATAAATTCCAGCATTTCTTAAATTTTCTTCAAAATTATTCCCTGTCATTTCGGAGGTTTCACTATCAATAGAAATTATGTTATCTTTATTTATTAAATGTAATTCATGGTTAGCTTTGAAGCCTAAAAAGGCTTTAAAATTCATATATTCATCATCTTTTTTAAATCCTAGTGTAATATTATATTCTTTTTTGCTATTGTCTAAGCCGATAGTTATGTTTCCTTTAATAGTTTCTTCTTTGTTATATATTTCATAATCTGTATTAATTTTTTCTTTATTAAAGTCCCATACGTCTAAGCTTGCATATAAGATATCGTTATATTTTACTTTAACTTCTTGACGATTATCTTTTGCTTCACCAGTTAATTCTAATACTTCTCTTTCATTGGCTACACAATCATTACCAGCTAAGCAATCTTCATCTTCTGTCATGTTAATGTAAAATTCAAAATCACCAGCTTGATTTTTGTAATAATACACTGTTCTAAAGCCATTTTCTTCAATATCAAAACCAACAAATTTTGTACCCTCAATAGTATAAATATTAAAAATTAATTTATATTCGTTATCATATTCTTCGATCACATCTGATTCAAGTTTCTTTAAATATTCTTCCTTATTTAATTCTTCTAAATTGGCTAATAGTTCGACTAGTTTTTCATCTTCTGTTACTAATTCATAGTATCTTTTATCTAATGCTTCAGCTTCCTTTTTACCTATTTCATAAGAATTTCTTGTCACTTTAACTTTTTCTTTAGCGACCTCGATTTCATCTTTTGAAGCTGTTATATAATCGCTATTTAACATTTCTTTAATTATATCAGCCATTTTATTAATGACATATTTTGTATCATCTTTAGCAATGTTTATACTATTTAAATCTTTTTTTAATTTAGCAAATAAATTTTGGTTTTCTTTTTCTTGGCCTTCATCGTTATTTTTAGGAACTAAAATATACTTATCAGAAGTTGAATATTTAATGTAATCATCTTTATCTTCTTTTATAATATTAACGCCATATTTGTTATTATTATTTTTAATGTATAATGAAAAGTCATATAATTTTTTTTCAATATTCAAATAAGAAGATAAACCATATGATGTGCCGTTTAAAAAGCGATAATCTTCGACGTTAGTATCCAGTTCAAAATTAATATCATTATAAATTATTTCATCACTATCAAAAGCAAAATCAATTATGGAATTGGCTTTTAGAGCAACATAATCTACAGCATGATCAAAAATTATTTTAGGCTTACTATCAACATATTTTTTATATAATGGGATTCCTACGTAATAAATAAAGGAACCTATGGCACCAAAAATTATTAGAAGAATAAATAAAACTTTAAGAAAATGACCTATTCTAAAACGTTTTCTAAAAGGTTTAAAAGAAGTTGTCAAATAAATGTCGTCATCTTTTTTCTTTTTTTCATCTTCTTTATTTATTTCTTTTATTTTTAACTCTTTGGCACTAATTTCCTCTTTTTTAGAGGCTTCATCTAAAATATCTTCTATATCAACTTCAGCGGTTGTTTCTTCTTCGTCTTGAATAGAAATTTCACCTTTGGCATTATCAGAATCTTCTTCAAGATTTTCTCTTAATTTTTCTTTGACTATTTTTTCTTCAGTAAGCTCATCAAGATCTTTTTCTTGAAATGATTCGCAATTTAGTTCTTTCAACAATTTATCGCCAAATTTCATTTCACGTGTCATGCTTAAATCAATTTCAGCGGTATCACTTTCTACTTCTACTTCAGAGTCAATATGTTCTTGTAAATCTTTAAACTTAAGTTCTCTTGTCATAGACAAACTTTCTTCGGTTTCTTCTTTTAAAAGTTCTTCTTCAAATTTATCCATTAACTCTTTAAATTTTTCTTCTCGCATTTTTATCACACTACTTTATATTAACATTTTAACATATTTTAATAACAAATGATATTAAATAATATCTGCTTTACTTCTATATTAACTATTATTTCCATAAAAAAATGAATTAAACAAAAATTCAATTCATTTAACAGCCAATACTATCAAGTAATTTATCGTATTCTTTAAATAAATCATCTATTGTATACATAATATTATTTTTAAGCATTATATGGCTATTATAAAAACCATCAGTTTTTCTTATATCGTCAACTAGTTTTCGATAATTATCAAGATGAACTATATTATAATCGGCTCTACCATATAAAGATAGTTGTTTCTCACTATTTTTTAGCAAAGAATATGCAGTTAATAAATATAATTGATTTACATCAAAACATTTAATAAATTTTTCAACACTAATAGGTTTATCAAATAGTTCTAATACCATATTATAGCCAGTTAACAGTCTTGTAAATTTCTTTTTGCATAATGTTTAATATTCAATAAATGATCTATAGTATCTAGCTCCTGAGGCTAAATATTCTTTTTCTAGTTCTTTAAAGAATTTTGATTTTTCGCCTTTTTGTAAAACATCACGATACATATCTTTACGTTTTCTAATAGCTGTTTTAATCTTTTTATAAGCATCTTTTCCACCGTTATTTAAGACTTCATCAGAATTGGATATAATATTTTTTAAAAAGGCTTTTTTAGAAAAATATAAGTTTCTTTTACCATCTACTTCTTTTGAAACAATACTATATTTAAAACCTCTTATTAACACTTCATCTTTAAATATTACATTAAGTGGCATATAGTAATATCTTTCAATAAATTCTTTAAATAAGTTTTTATTTTTATTTATTAAAGAGATATATTCTAAATCACCAATCAGTTCCCATTCGCCATAATATGAGGCACTGTGTTTATAAATTAATTTAAGACTAGAAACTAAATCACCATTCATTAGACAACCACCTATTCTTTTTTTATTATACTATATTTTTATAAATTAGCCAATATTTTATAAATTTTTTTTGGCCTTTTAAGAATTTTTAACAAAAAACTTCACTATCCAAGTGAAGCTTTGTTTTTTATTGATTTTTAATGTCTTTTTTATTAAATATCATAAAGGATAAACCAATAATGATAGTAAAAGTAATTATATAGACGGCAATATTAGAGCCTAAAGTTTGATATTGATTAGCCGAAATACCTCCAAATAAGAAACTGTTAAAGTTTAGACAACCTGTTGGCAAATAAGCCATTATTTTTTCTGGTAAAAAGGAACTTAAAATGCCATGTAAGAAGGTAACACCAAAAACTGATACTACACAGGCAATAGTATTTGTTGTTAAAATTCCTACAAAGATACAAATAGCAAAGAGCATTAAGTATTCTGGTAAGGTTGCTAATAATTGTAAGATACAGTAAATAAAAGTACTATACTCTACTATACTCTCTTTATTAAAATTATAAACAATTATGCTATCAAATATTGATTTAAATTCATTATTCATTATAGCAACAGCTAATAAATCACAAATATAATAAAAACAAGCAAAGATAAAAGTAGCTATTAAAGCAGCAATCATTTTACTAATTAAAATTTTATTTCTGGTAAAAGGTCTAAGTAATAACTGCTTTATTGTTCCTTTATTAAATTCTTCAGCGATAATTCCGCCAGCTATAAGTAAAAAGGCAATCAATATAAACATGTCAACTTGACTGAAGATATTTTCAGCTTCATTTTTTAAAGCGTTTTCATCTTCGATTATATCATGTTCAATTTTATATTTAAGGACATGATAATTACTAATAGTTTCCCTTCTTTGAATTAATTCCCTACGATCTTTATATATTCCATTATCATCTGATTTTAAATTACGAAAAGCAGCGGCAGCTGATAGGTAGTTATCGACCATTGAAGATGAATTAGTATATGATGGAGCTACTTTATTTCTTAAGCGATATTCTATAGCTTCTAGTTTAACTTCTAAATCTTTTAAATATTCTTCTAATTCTTCATCTTCACTATGAGATATCTTTTCTTTTAGTTCTTTTATTTCTTTTAAAGTTTCTTCTTTTTCTTGGCTAACTGCATTTTCCCAATTATAATCTTTAATTCCGGAGATTAATTTATCATATTCTTCTTTTAAAACTTTATATTCTTCTTCATTTTTATTTAGATATTTAGCATTATACATAGCTATTAAAGCTTCTCTAATATTATTTGAGACGTAATAGTATTCTGGTGAAGAATAGTCAAGATCTTTAGTCAACTTATATTCTTCTAAATCGGCTAATTCTTCAACATACCATGTAATATCTTCTCTATTTGTTAAATCATATTTATTTAGACCTTCTTCTAAAGATTCATAATATAAGTCTTGCCCTTGACTTATTAAGCTAGTATTTAAATCTATTTTAGATAAAATAACACTTAGGGTCATTATTCCAACAATTATTCCACTTAGTATGAATATTCCTTTTTTATGGAATATCTTTACCAGTTCGTTTTTTACTAAATTAATCAATTATATTACCTCCTGCCTTTTTTAAGAAAGCTTCTTCAAGAGACAAAACATTTTCTCTTAGTTCTATTAATCTAAATTTATTATTTAATAAATCTAATATTAGTTTTTGAACTTCATCGATATCACGGTAAACTTTTATTGTTTCATCGTCTATTATTTCATCTTTTTCATTAAGGAATTTTTTGATACCTTTGGTTTTGTCAAGACGAATTATATAAGAATTTATATCATCATGTTTAATATCTTTAATGGATGAGGTAAGTAATACTTGACCATTTTTAATTAAACATACATCAGTTACAAAACTTTCTAGTTCTGATAAATTATGACTGGAAATTAAAATTCCCATTTTTTCTTTTTTGGCTAATTTTTTTAGCAAATCTCTTAATTCTTTTATTCCTTCAGGATCCAAGCCATTTGTTGGCTCATCTAAAATTAATATATTTGGATGATGAATAATAGCAGCTGCAATACCTAGACGTTGACGCATTCCTAAGCTATATTTTGATACTTTATCATTAATGCGATTTTCTAGGCCAGCGATTTTAATAACTTCTTCTATTCTTTCTTTTGTTACATCTTTATACATATTGGCAATTAGTTCTAAGTTTTTACGTCCAGTTAAGTACATATACATGTCAGGATTTTCAACGATTGCACCAACTTTTAATATGGCTTTACTGAAATTAGTTTTAATATCATAACCATTAATGAAGACTTCACCACTACTAATTGATTGTAAGCCTAAAATTAGTTTTATAGAGGTTGTCTTTCCCGCCCCGTTTGGTCCAATAAAGCCTAAGATTTCACCTTCTTTTAATGAGAACGAAACATCTTTTAAGATTTGCTTTGAACCAAAAAACTTATTAATTTTTTTAACTTCTAGTATTGTTTCCACAAAATCTCTCCCTCTACTTATAATTATTATCTATAACTTTCATATTTCCTTTTTTATTTAATAATATAAGTTTTATAAATAAATTATATCACGTTTTTTTAAATATTATTTTATTTTTATTTTAAGTAACTTATTTATTTTAGCTTTTATAAAGCGAAATATTTTAAAAATATAGTTATAGTAACTTATGG
>CANDCB010000049.1 GCA_947383065.1 uncultured Bacillota bacterium
TAAGAAAATTTATGATATTAATAAAAAATAACTTCTAAAACGCAAATAAAAACACCATTTTGTGGTGTTAAAATTTTTTATTATTTAACATATGGAAGTAATGCCATATATCTTGCCCATTTAATTTGTTGAGCAATATGTCTTTGATGTTTGGCACAAGCTCCTGTCATACGACGAGGCATGATTTTTCCTTTTTCATTTATATATTTTGAAACAATCATGACATCTTTGTAGTCAACGCTTTTACCTGCACACATTTGGCATATTTTTTTCTTTTTGCGATAAAATTCAGCCATGTTATAAATCCTCCTTTTTAAAATGGTAGGTCATCATCACTTAGCGCTACTTCACTACCGAAGTCTTTAAAAGGATCTTCGCTAATATCTGTTGTAGCAATATCGTTTCCAGCACCTACAAAACTAGTTTCACCACTCATATTATTACTTCCCTTTGAACCTAGGAATGTAACATTATCAGCGATTATTTCAGTTACGTATCTTTTTGTTCCGTCTTGAGCATCATAACTTCTAGTTTGAATTCTACCTTCAACTGCAACTTGTGTTCCTTTAGAACAGTATTTTGCTATATTTTCTGCTTGTTTACGCCATGCAACACAGTTGATAAAGTCTGTTTCTCTTTCACCATTTGGGCCGGTGAAATTACGAGATACAGCAACAGTAAATGTCGTAGAATTAATGCCGCTAGTAGTTGTTCTCATTTCTGGATCTCTTGTTAATCTTCCGATTAAAATAGCTTTATTCATAACTTATATTACTCCTCATCTAATTTAATAATTAAATGTCTTAAAATGTTTTCATCAAGTCCAGCTTTACGACTTAATTCTGCTTCAGATTCTTTTGTTGCTTCTATTTGCATTAAAAAGTAGTATCCGTTAAGCTCTTTTTTTATTGGATAAGCTAATTTTTTTTCGCCTAATTCTTTATATTCAGCTACTTTTCCACCTAAATCTGTAACAAGTTTTTTCATGTTTTCAGCAGTGGCTTTTACATTTTCACTTTCCATAGTTGCTTTAACAATAAACATCATTTCGTATTTATTCATTTTTTACACCTCCTCATGGTCTTTTCGGCTTTATAACCAGTATAAAGCAAGGAGTAAATTTCTTACTCGCTAGTATTATAACATTAAGCTGATTAGTTGTAAACTCTTAATTTGTTGCTTATTTACGATATTTTTTATTATTAATTATTGATAATTTCTAGCTCTTTATTGCGTCTTCTAATTAATTGGTATAGTAAAATTGCAATTATTAAACCCGTTACTTCTATTACAAGAAATGGTGGTAAATTTGTGAGCCATGGATATAAAGCTATAATATTAGCAGGAATCTCACTTGAATATATATAATTCATGTTAAATAAATGATTAAATGGCATCATAATAAAAATAAGTAAATTAGCAAAGATAAAGGCTTTAATAATATCTTTTAGTTCTATTTTATAGTTTAAAGCAAAATAAGAAAAGAAAGATATACAAATGAAGATATGGTGAGAAATAAAGTATTTCCAAAAATTAAAATCGTCGAAAGTCGAAGGTAAGTCTGGCCAAAGAATAGCTGGGATTGGCCCAATAAAAGATAAAAATAAAGTTAATTTTAGAAGATTATCTTTTTCAAATAAAATAGCAAACATAAAAATATATCCTGAAATAAAACATAATTGAAAAGGCAAATGAATTTTATAATCAAAATAATTAAACATATGGGGAGCAATATTATAAATGATCATATTGATTAGCATTATAATAGCGACAATTTTTAAAATTTTACGTTTTGTTTTTTCTGGGATAGCTGATATTTTATTTCTGTTTATATAAATAATTATTAAGGTTATTATAACACTAAAAATACATAGTAAGTGAATGAAACCAAAAGGTTTATAAGGTACAAATGGATGTTCATTGACAAAAAATTCTCTTATATATTTCATGTAAAATCCTACTTAGTGACATTAAATCTAAAGTAGCAAATATCACCGTCTTGCATTAGGTATTCTTTGCCTTCTAGACGAAGTTTACCTGCTTCTTGTACTGCTTTTTCACTACCTAGTCTTTTTAAATCTTCATAACTCATTACTTCAGCTTTAATGAAACCTTTTTGAAAGTCAGTATGAATTATACCAGCACATTCAGGAGCTTTCATTCCAACTTTAAAGGTCCAAGCACGACATTCGTCTACTCCAACGGTGAAAAAAGTCTTTAAGCCTAGTAAATCGTATGTTGCTTTAATTAACATATCAAGTCCTGAAGCGTTAAGTCCCATATCTTCCATAAACATTTTTCTTTCAGAATCATCATAGCCAGAAAGTTCACTTTCTAGTTTCGCACACATAATAATTACTTTAGATCCTTCTTTTTCAGCATAATCAGTTACAATATCAGTAAGTTGATTATGACCTGTAATAGCATCTTCTTCATTTACATTAGCCGCATAAATTATTTTTTTTAAAGTAATAAAATTAAAATTTGCTATAGTATTAAGTTCATCTTCTGTGTAGGCTATATTACGTAGTGCTATTCCTTTTATTAAAGCTTCTTGAGATTTTTTTAGAGCATTTAATTCTAGTAATGCATTTTTGTCTTTAGTTGTCTCAGCTTTTTTTTCAATTTTTGTAATACGGTTTTCAACAATTTCTAAATCAGCTAAAATCAACTCTGTGTTTATTATCTCAATATCTCTAATAGGGTCAATCTTTCCTTCAACATGGGTAATTTCACTATCTTCGAAGCATCTTACAACTTCAACTATAGCGTCAACTTCTCTAATATGTGATAAAAATTTGTTTCCTAAGCCTTCTCCTTTTGAGGCACCTTTTACAAGTCCAGCAATATCAGTAAATTCAAATGTTGTTGGAACTAGTTTTTTTGGAGTGTACATTGTGTTAAGCTCATCTAATCTTACATCAGGCACAGTAACAACACCTACATTGGGTTCTATGGTGGCAAAAGGATAGTTTGCAGCTAGAATATTTTTTTTCGTAATAGCATTAAAAAGGGTAGATTTTCCTACATTAGGAAGTCCTACTATTCCTGCTTTTAATGACATATATAACACCTCAATTCTTTTTTTATTATATAAAAAAACAACTGATTGTTCAATTGTTTTATGTGGCAATATATCCATTTATACCTATAGGAATTCCTATTAAGTACCATCCTATTAAAAGTAATAATAAAGTAACTCCGATAACTAGACCATAAACAATTTGGTATCTAAGAGTTCTAAATAAAGGAATTGGATTATCTCCTTGATTATATTTTTCTAAATAAGCTATATAAATAGTAAAATATGCTAGCAATGGAGTTAGACCAATTGTCATACATTCACCAAAGCGAGCGATTACTTGAGCAAATTCAGGACTTAAACTACTATTCATAAATACTGGTATAGATGATGCGGAAATGATTGCCCATTTAGCAGAAGGATTTGTCAAAAAGAAAGTTGAGATGGCACTAACGAAAAATAAAGCGATTATTAGTGGTAAACCAGTTAGTGATCCTTTACTAATAAGATTGCTTAAAGATATTGTTAAAACAGGACCAATATTGCTTTTTTTGAAGACATTAATTAGGATTGATCCCAGTAGTATGAGGATTACAGTACGACCAATTCCATCTAATGAGTGAGTTAAATCTTCTGAAAAATCATTATTATTTTTTATTGTTTTGGCTCCAATACCATAAAATAAACCTAGAATGATAAAAAACATTGTTACAACAAAGACGAAGCCATTACTAAAAAAGGAGTCAAAGCTAAATAATTTATCAATATAAAAGTTTTGGGTCTTATCTAATAAATTTCCTGAAAAAGGTAAACCAGGAATTATATTATAGATAAAAACGAGTAAATATAAAGCACCTGCTGCTATAGCATATATTAAACCACGATATTCTCTTTTACCTATTCTAACTTCTTTTTTTTCTTCTTTATATTCATATTTTTCAACTTTGTTGGTACTAATTCTTTCAGTTATTATAGTTATAATAACTGAAGCTAAAATAATAGCAATAGTCATTATAAATATAAAGCAAGTTGTTCCAAGAATATAATTAGGGTCGATATTATTGGCATTGGCTAAGGTGTATTTTAGCATGTCACTATCAATAGCTGTTAGAAGAACACTCATTCCACTACCACAAGTTAAAGCAGCATATACAGCAACAATTCCAACTAAGGGATTTCTTCTACCGTAACTAAACATTAGGGCGGATAATGGAATCATAACAACATAGCCAATATCTCCAGCAATGCTAAATAAGATACTAATTAAGACAAGCCAGAAAGTAATTGTATATTTTTTACAATATTTAGTTAAAATAGTAAATGTTGTTTTTAAAAAACCACTTTTTTCCATTATTCCTATACCAATTAATATAATCATTATATTAACTAAAGGAGTAAAGGCCGCAAAGTTAGAAGATGTTGTGGTAAATATATATTTTATTCCACTTAAACTAAGAAGGGACTCGACGCTTTCTGAGGTAACAGTATATTCACCTGTAGCAACATCAATTTTATTATATGTTGCTTCAAATCCTATTAAGTTTAAAAAGCCACTTAATATAATTATTAGAAAAATTAATATCAAAAAAGTCATAATAGGATTTAAAGTAATACGTTCTTTAAACTTATTCATTAGTTCCTCCAATTACTCTTTTCATTTTTTTCTCAAATTCTAATCTATCCATCATTATCTCATGATTGCAGCCTTCACATTTTATTTTTATATCAACACCCATACGTGTAATTTTCCAAGCATTATTTTTGCAGGCATGAGGCTTTTTCATTTCGACAATATCTCCAAGTTTATAATTATTTTTCATTATGCACCTCCAGTTGTGGATATGGGATTTTAACGTGTTTTTTATTTAGCTCAGTAATAATAACACGATTAGCATCTCTTTTAGCTTGCCACTGAGTTTCTCTTTCACAATCATATTTAATTAGATATTTTATACATGAATCAGCTAATTCATTTATTCCTAAATATGATACAGTTTTGGCATTAACATTTTTAATATTAGCTATTTTAGGTAAAATATTTTTAGTTATAATATTTTCCATTTTTTCAACATCTTCCTCATAAGGTAATGGAATATTTATAAAAATTGCTTGTGTTTTTTGAGATAAGTTTTTTATCTCCATTATATTACGGTTAGCAATAATTTTTACTTCACCATTAGCATTTTTTATTTTAGTACTTTTTAAACCAAATTCTGTTATCTCGCCTACAAAGCCATTATAGTCTACATAATCACCAACAATAAAATAGTTTTCAACAATTATATTTATTCCATTTATAATGTCTTTAAAAGTATCTTGTAGGGCTAAACCAATAATTGTAGCAGTAATTCCCAATCCAGCGACCATTCCTGCTACATTAATGCCATATATACTTAAAATAGCAAGAGTAGCAATTAAAAGTATTAAGTATTTGGCAATATTTTGAAATAATTTAGTTATGGTTTTTCTCTTTTTCTTTTCATAATTGGTTTTTCCATAATTAATTACTTCTTCTAAAATTATAGAAACAGTACGATATATAAAATAAGCAATAGAAGCAGTTACTATAATACCATAAACTTCTTTTTTAGTAATAATGTTTAGAATAATTTTTAAAAAATCTATCATTATTCACCGTCCAAGCTAATACCTAATATTTCTAATATTCTATCTAGGTCACTATCTGAATCAAATGGTATTTCAATTTTTTTAGTACTGATTTTAACTTTAGTACCAATTTTCTCACGCATTATTCCTTCATAAATGGCATGTTTTGCATTATAAGATGAAGCTCTTTTTATTTTATTTTTTTTGGCTACATCAAGACCGCTAGTAAGTTTTTCAGTTTCACGAACACTTAAACTATCTTCGATAATTTGATTAGATAAACGATTTATTTCATCTGAATCAGATAATTTGCTTAATACTTTAGCGTGACCCATAGTTATTTTATTTTCTTGAACATATTTTTTAGTTTGCTCTGGTAAATTTAAAAGGCCCAAAAGATTAGTTATATAACTACGACTTTTACCGAATTTACGAGCTGCTTCTTCTTGAGTAATATTATTTGTTGAGATAATTTTGGAGAAAGCTTCTGCTTCTTCGATTGGATTTAAGTCTTCTCTTTGAATGTTTTCAATAAGAGCTATTTCCATCATTTCTTGATCAGACATATCTCTTATAATAGCTGGAATTGTGACTTTACCAGCCATTTTAGAAGCTCGTGTTCTTCTTTCTCCAGCAATTAATTCATAACCTTTAATACTTTTCTTAACAATAATAGGCTGAATGACACCATGTTCTTTTATACTTTCAGCAAATTCACTTAAAGATGTTTCATCAAAGTCTTTACGAGGCTGATAAGGATTACTCCTAATTTCAGTAAGAGGAATTTCTACAATGTCACTATCTTTGGTTTCATTAACAATCTTTTTTTCAAAATTATCGAAGTCGATAACTTCATTGGAAAAAAGTTGCTCTAAACCTTTACCTAAAGCTTTTCTTTTAGTTTCCATTTCTACTAATCACTTCCTTTGCTAAGTTTTGATAAGCAAGTGTTGCTCTACTAGTTGGGTCATAATCACTAATAGGTTTACCATGACTTGGAGCTTCAACAAGTCTTACTAATCTTGGAATTATTGTATTAAATACTTTATTTTTAAAATATTTTCTAACTTCTTCAATGACTTCTAAACCGATATTTGTACGACCATCTAACATAGTTAATAAAACGCCTTCTATACGAAGATCTGGATTCATATTAGATTGGACAATAATTATAGTATTTAATAACTGAGTGATTCCTTCTAAAGCATGGTGGCACCTTGAATTTCACTTCAAATAGT
>CANDCB010000050.1 GCA_947383065.1 uncultured Bacillota bacterium
ATAAGGTACCGTGACTGGAGTTCAGACGTGTGCTCTTCCGATCTGTTAATTTTATAGCAGTCATAAACTGATAGTAATTGCTTGAGGTTTTTAAAGCGGTTATATCATCAATAAGGCCTAATTTACGATGAGAACATTTTGTGGGTACTAGGTATAACTTAACACAAGAATCATTTATCTTTTTTCCAATATCAATTAAATTATTTTGATAACCGACGGTATGAGAAGCTCCTTTTATAACTGAGCCAACTGTAAATGATGATGTTAGGATATTATTAGTTACGTCATGAAAATTATTTTTTACTTTCATAAGACCTGAGCTAGCAATAATCTCACCTGTATTTGGATCACTTACAATAACATAAGCTGTATTAAAATATTTAGTATTTTTCATTTTTTCGGCTTTATTTAAATTATTTTTTATTATTTCATTTATCTTCATTTGCAAATCAATATCAAGACTTAAAATAATGTCATTTCCTCGTTTAGCTTCACTAATTAAGGTTAGAGAATTGTCTTTATTCACCTTATATTTTGCTTTTTCACCCCTTAGATAATCATCATATTCTTTTTCTAAATAACTAAGACCAACTATATCATTTAAAGAGTATCCTTTTTCTAAATAATAATCTTTGTTTTCAAGAGTTATCTCGCCTACATTACCTAAAAATGCTTTAAAGGAATCGTTCATATATACTCTTTTTGTAGTATATTCACAAGTTAAGCCATTTATGTTTAAAGAATTTACTTTAGCACATGTTTTTTCTTCAACATCTTCTTCAATTATCTTACTATCATAACTATATCCTTTATTTAAAAGATAATATAAATGAATTATTTTCTTTTCAAATTCATAATAGTTTAAAAATTGCTCAATTCGTTTTAACTTTATTTCTTCAACTTCTTTAAGAGATAATTTACGGTGAGCAAAAAGATTTTTTTCTTCCTCAGTTAATAGGTTGTCAGTATTATTAAATTTAAAATAATAATTTTTTTGTTCTTCTTCGGAAGCTTCTTTTAAGTTAGGTAAAATAGGTGCTAAAGTATTAGCAACTTCTATAGTATCAATTCCGTCTAATTTATGAAAAACTATTGTATTTATTCCTATATTATCAACTAAAATTTTACCGTTTCGATCTAAAATACGTCCTCTAGGAGCATTAAGACCATAAACTATTTTATTTGTAACTTTTAAGTATGATTCATAATAATATTCATGCTTGTAAAAATAAAGATATGCGTATCTAAAAATTATAATGGCAATTATTAATAATATTAAAGAAAAATAAGTTTTTTTCATAAATCTCACCTATTATTAGTATTTAAAATTCTCTTTTATTCATACAATAATATAGGTGATTATATGTTTATTTTAATAGAAAGGTATTTAGATAATTTAAGCTTAGAAGATTTAAATAATTTAGCAATTAATAAAGGTATTAATCTTAGTCCTGATGAACTAAATTTTTCATACAATTTTATTAAAAAGAATTGGAAGACTATTCTTTCTAATCACGGAGTATTTAATATGGATAAATATCAGGATAAATTTAGTGAAGAAAATTTTCAAAAAATAAAAATATTAATAAAAGAATATCGTACTAAGTATAGTAATTATCTTTAGAAGCTAGATTTCTTAATATAATCTAGCTTTTTTAACTTTTTATTTTTTAGTATACTTTGAGATTTTTTATAGAATTTTTTCTATAAAGATTTTTTTATTTCGGCTATTTTTTTTAATTCTTCTTTTATGTTTTTTTCTTTTCCTATATTAGATGGATTATAGTATTTTTTATTTTTTAATTCATCTGGTAAACATTGCATATTAGTAATTTTATTAGAAAAATCTTGGGCATATTGATAATTTGCGCCATAGCCAAGATCACTGTCTAGCTTTGTTACAGCATTTCTTAAATCTAAAGGAACTTTTAAGTAAGATGTTTTTAAAGCGTCTTTTTTAGCTGTTTCATATGCCACATATAAAGAATTTGATTTTGGTGATACGCTTAAATAAACAACTGCTTGGGCTAAATTAACATTACATTCTGGCATACCTAAATAATGTGCTGCTTCGTAAGCTGTGGTTGCTTGAACTAAGGCATTTGGATTAGCCATACCAATATCTTCTGAAGCAAAACGGATTAAACGACGAGCAACATATAAAGGGTTTTCTCCAGCCTCTAGCATGCGAGCTAAATAATATAAAGCAGCGTCGGGGTCGCTATTTCGCATTGATTTATGTAAGGCGGAAATTAAATTGTAATGTTCTTCGCCTTTTTTATCATATAAGAAAGTCTTTTTATTTATTATTTTTTCTAAATCTTTAAGTGTTATATTTTTTTGACCTTTTTCTAAAGAAACAAGGTTAATAAGATTTTCTAAAGTATTTAAGGCGTTTCTGGCATCGCCATTACTTATATCAGCCAGAAATTCTATTGCTTCTTGAGACACCGTAATGGTTAAATTTTTAGTACTAATGCGTTTTATGGCTCTTTTTAAAATTTCAACAATATTTTCTGAGGTTAGACTATTTAAAACATAAATTTTAGTTCTTGATAAAAGAGCGCTATTTACTTCAAATGATGGATTTTCTGTAGTTGCCCCAATTAAGATGACATCACCATTTTCGACATGAGGTAAAAAGGCATCTTGTTGAGTTTTATTAAAACGATGAATTTCGTCGACAAAAAGAATCGTTTTTTTACCCATACTTTGATTAAAATGAGCTTCCTCGATAATTTCTTTAATGTCTTTAACCCCAGAAGAAACTGCACTTAATTGTTTAAAAACTGAATTAGTAGATTTAGCAATAATATAAGCCAATGTTGTTTTACCTACTCCTGGGGGACCCCAAAAAATCATTGAAGTAAGTTTATCATTTTCAATCATTTTTCTTAATAAGGTATTCTTCCCAATAATTTCTTCTTGACCCACAAAATCATCTAAACTTGTCGGACGCATTAAGTCAGCTAAAGGACAATATTTTATATTTTCGTTATCAAATAAATCTTGCATTTTTAGACCTCTTTCAATTAACATTATACAAAACAAAACATTTGTTTGTCAAACTCGATTTTAATATAAATAATAAAAATTTAATTAATTTTTGGATAAATTCTTTTATATTAAATATTAGTTAAATTAATTTTTAAGCAACTTTGATTCTTGTTTTACAAAATGAAATATTTATAGTAAAATTAAACTTGGAATATAAAAAATAAAAGAAAGGAAAATCAAGCTTCTATTAACAAAAGATTGATAAAAATTAAATTATGAAAAAAAAATATACTTTATTGACAATATTATGTGCAATTATATTACTTTTTACAACTGGATGTGTTGAGGGAGACAACTTAGAAGGATCTAGTATTACAACAACTGTTTATCCTATAGAGTTTTTAGTATCTAGATTATATGGTGGGGATAAAAGTACAATAACAAGTATTTATCCTAATGAAACTAATACAGAAGAATATACAATGACTGATAAAAAAATAAATGAATATGCTAAAAAAACAACATTATTTGTTTATAATGGTTTGACTAATGAAAAAGAAATTGCTAAATCATTAATTAATAAAAATAAAAAAATTCAAATTATTGATGTCTCTTATGGTATTAAATATAAATATGGGGTTGAAGAATTATGGCTTAATCCAAATAACTTTTTAATGTTAGCTAATACTATTAAAGGAGATTTACAATCTCTTAGTTCATCCAAATATGCAGCTGAAGAAATAGAAAAAAATTATAGTAAATTAGAAGAAGATTTAACAACTATGGATGCTGGATTAAGAAGTATTGCGAAGACTGCTAGTAAAAATAAATCTGATGTAATCGTTATAGCTTGTGACTCGTTATCTTTTTTAGAAAAATATGGTTTTAAAGTAATTAATATTACGAATGAAAATGATATAACTAGTGCTATAAAAAATAAATTTAAAGATAAGTCTTATAAACATATATTTGTTGATAGAAATAGCAAAGTTACTGATAGTGTAAAAGATTTAGTAGATAATTTTGATGCTAATTTAATTGAAGTAAATATGATGTCGACTTTGACGGATAATGAAAGAGCTAATGGGGATAATTACTTAACAATAATGAATGAATTTATTTCTAAAATATCTAATGTTGTTTTATCTTAATGTGCTACCGAAAATGGTAGCTTTTTAAATGAAAAAAAGACTTATTTTTCAAAGTCTTCTATAAATATTTTATATAATTCATCTGTTTTTTCTTTACTCATTTCGGGTAGTTCTTTGTATGGATTATCTATTTTTAGTACTTCATATTTTTCACTACCTAATTTATGATATGGTAGAAATTCAACTTTTGTAACATTTTTTAGATGTTTTTTGATAAATAAAGATAAATCATGCATGTATTTTTCATTATCATGAATACCTGGAACAATAACTTGTCTAATCCAGATCTCTTTTTGGCTCCTATTTAATGCTTGAGTAAATTCCATAAATTTATTTAGATAATTACGACAAGTAATATCTTGGTATTCATTTTCAGTAATATGTTTTATATCAAGTAAAATTAGGTCGATATTTTTTAAAAGTTCATCATAATTGCCTAGACCTATTCCCGCTGTATCTAAAGCTATATGAATATTCTCTTTTTTTAAAAGTTTACACGTTTCTAATAGAAAGTCATATTGCAATAATGGTTCACCACCAGAAAAAGTTACTCCACCATTATTTTTAAAATAAGGCTTGCTACGAAGAACTTTTTTTACGATATCATCTGGCGTATAGTTTAAGTCTCTTATTTGCCACATTTCAGGATTATGACAAAATTTGCATCTTAAATTACAACCATTTAGAAATATTACTGTTCTTATTCCTGGGCCATCAACAAGACCAAAAGTTTCAATTGAATCAACGGAACCTTTAATCATTAAATTTTCTCATGGAATGTTCTTGAGATAACTTCCTCTTGTTGTTTTCTTGTTAATCTATTAAATCTTACAGCATATCCAGATACTCTAATAGTTAATAATGGATATTTTTCTGGGTTATTCATGGCATCAACTAGCATTTCTCTATTTAAAACATTAACATTTAAATGATGAGCCATTTGAACAAAATAACCATCTAATAAAGAAACTAAATTTGTTACTTGATCATCTAATGTTGTTCCTAAAGCACTAGGTATAATTGAGAAAGTATTTGAAACTCCATCACGGCAGCAATTAGCATAATCAAGTTTAGCAACAGAATTTAGTGAAGCAATCGCTCCGCTTGCATCGCGGCCATGCATTGGGTTAGCACCAGGAGCAAATGGTACTCCAGCTTTTCTTCCATCTGGTGTTGCTCCAGTTTTAGAGCCATAGACAACATTTGAAGTAATGGTTAAAACAGATAATGTAGGATGAGCATTTCTATAACATGGATGTGAAGATAGTTCTTTATAAATTTTTTCCAATACTTCTTTAGCAATGTTATCTACTCTATCATCATCATTACCGTATTTTGGGAAATCTCCTTCTATTTCGAAATCAACTGTTATTCCCTCTTTATCGCGAATAGGTTTTACTTTCGCATATTTTATTGCTGATAAAGAATCAGCGACAACAGATAATCCAGCTACTCCGTAGGCCATTAAACGATTAACATTTGTATCATGTAAGGCCATTTGTCCAGCTTCGTAAGCATATTTGTCATGCATATAATGAATTATATTCATCGCATCACTATAGATTTTGGCTACTTTCTCTAGCATTTTAAAATATGTATTTTTTACTTTATCATAGTCTAAATATTCATCTGTCATTTTGTCAAAGCCAGGGATTACAAGTTCACGTTTAACTTCGTCGATACCACCGTTAATAGAATATAGTAAAGATTTAGCTAAGTTACAACGAGCACCAAAGAATTGCATATCTTTTCCTTCACGCATAGCTGAAACACAACAAGCAATTGCATAATCATCACCATAAATTGGACGCATTACATCATCATTTTCATATTGTATAGAATCTGTAGCAATACTCATTTTAGCACAATACTTTTTAAAATTTTCTGGTAAATTTTGAGCCCATAAAACTGTCATATTAGGTTCTGGTGCAGGATCTAAATTAGTTAGAGTATGTAATAATCTATAAGATGTTTTAGTTACCATGCTTTTACCATCTATAGTTGTTCCACCTATTGAACATGTTACCCATGTTGGATCTCCTGAAAATAATTCATCATAATCTGGAGTTCTTAGATGTCTAGCTATTCTTAATTTAATAACGAATTGATCAATTAGTTCTTGAGCTTCCGTTTCGCTTAAAAGACCATTTTCTAAATCTCTTTGAATATAAATATCTAAAAAAGCATCAACGCGTCCTAAGGACATAGCAGCTCCATTATTTTCTTTTATGGCTGCTAAATATCCAAAATATGTCCATTGAACCGCTTCACGAGCAGAAGTGGCTGGTTTAGAAATATCATAGCCATATTTTGAAGCCATTTTTTTAATATCATCTAAAGCTCTATATTGCATAGAAAGTTCTTCTCTAAGACGCATTGTTTCTTCATCCATAACTTTGATTTCCATCTTAGACCAATCATTTTTCTTAGCTTCCATTAAGTAATCAATACCATATAAAGCTATTCGACGATAATCACCAATAATTCTTCCTCGACCATAGGCATCAGGTAAACCAGTTAGAAGTCCTACATGTCTAGCTTTTCTTATTTCATCAGTGTAAGCATCAAAAACTCCTTGATTGTGTGTTTTTCTATATTTATTAAAGTATTTGTCTACATTAGAATCTAATTTGTAACCATAAGCTTCTAATTCCTGATATACCATTCTAATTCCACCATAAGGATT